>NZ_AP025299.1 GCF_036492425.1 Persicobacter psychrovividus | reverse complement strand
TAGAACCATATGCCCATAAACTACCTTTAGGACCTATGACTACTCCTGCTTCTACAAATCCGCTAAAAATAGCACTTCCTGTCCGATTATGACCAATTAAATAAACCTCAAGTCCCTCTAACTCAATTCCATCAATTACTCGATTCTCGCTAAAAGCATAAGGACTATTCCACGGATAAGACTTAGTCAACGGATCAATCGCAAAAAATCTTCCAATGGCAGGGTTATGCAATCTGTATTTATAGTTTACAAAACCTGTTTCTTCCTCTTGCCCTTGGAACCCATATCGATAATCCGCCGAATTCATGCTCCGATCCCCAATCCTCAACCCAAAAGGATAATAATTCAAGGCGGAGATCAGGTCGCCATGTTCACCAACGGCAGTCATTTTGTCCGTAGAAACAGCGAGCACATTTCCGAGGTGGTTGCTGTACTCATACTGTCGGTTACCGTGGGTGAATTGCCCATCGGTATCGAGTGCCTTGACCATCCCAATCCGCTGACTGCCGTAAATCGGCATTTCTTTCAGCGCACCCGACTGGTCATAAACCGCCATGGTATTGCCGGAAGCGTCACACTTCGACAAGCTCAGCGACCGCGGATGTAGATGCTACTTTGTCCATTATGTTGTTTTGATACCCGGTTGCCCGTGGCATCATAGGCGTAGGTGGCGTTTCCACTGGCCTTGGAATTACTGAACTTGCCTTAAAATAGAAGACAAGGCACGCCTGAGGAATAGAATAGATTAAATAAACTCACTATCCCTAAATCTATTAAATATTTAAAATAATTAGAAATAAAACCCAGATTAGAACATAAGCAAAAGAGAACTTAAAAATATAAGTAATATGTTTTAATTTATTAATTACGCAAATAAGATACTGATCTAAATTACTATTTTCTTTTTCGTATTTTATGATATTAAATAAATCAGGTAGTTTATTCCCACTTAGGGCAAACTGAGGCGTCATATATTTGATATATAATTGAGGGTATTCTTCTTTTACATAATCAGTGGCATGAGATGAATACATCACTAGTAATATCATAAGAAAAGGATGTGAAGATAAAGGGAATAGAATCAATATTAAATACCATTCCATTTGAAAAATAAATCCCAATATTATCGATATAATCCAAACAATTGAAACAAAAATAAATACATTAAAATTTTTATAAGTCATTTTTAAATTTTTCAAGTTTGTTGTTTAAAGTATTTAATTTTCCTTGTAGAATCCTGTTCTGCTCTTTTCGTTCTGACAAATCATCTTTAGCTTGGTTTACAATACTTCCATACCTTTCTAAAGGCCTTGGGTAAAGATCATCTGGGTTGTATTTTCCATATCTATTTATTGTATTTTCGTGAAAGTTAATCCACCAATTATTTTCTTCGATTGGCTTCTTCATTAATTCTTCTATATCATTCATTCTGTTTCTGATCTCAGACTTAAATCTTTCTGATAGCATTTTCGTGTTGAGTGGTTTTATTTTAGTTGTAGAAATATAAGCGCTTCCACTTCCAGGAAGAAGTGAAAAACCGTTTCCAACTTGAAGATTACCTCCCAAATACCCATTAGAGTAAACCGCACTTAAAGAAGCATCAAATCCCCATACAGTAGCTCCAACCCAGTCCCTTCTGCATCTTGGAAGTTTTTCATTGAAGGAAAATAAGTTATTGAGATACCTTTACTGAACGATATATTTCCGTCAATTCCTCCCCCGACAGTACCATAGCCTCCTATCCCTATATTCTCTAACCCATCTGAGAAATCTAAAATTACTCCAGCCTCTGAGAATCCACTTATAAACGCACTATAAGAATCATATTTCCCAACTAAAAGCATTTCAGCTCCTTCAAGATCCATAGCATCAATCACCTGATTCTCATTAAAAGCATAAGGGTTAATCCAAGGGTAGTCGGCGGTCAACGGATCAATCGCAAAAAATCTTCCAATGGCGGGGTTATGTAATCTGTATTTATAGTTTACAAAACCTGTTTCTTGGTCCTCCTCTTGCCTTTGGAACCCATATCGATAATCCCCCGAATTCATACTCCGATCCCCAATCCTCAAACCAAAAGGATAATAATTCGAGGCGGAGATCAGGTCGCCATGTTCACCAACGGTCGTCATTTTGTCCGTAGAGACAGCCAACACATTCCCGAGGTGGTTGCTGTACTCATACTGTCGGTTACCGTGGGTGAATTGCCCATCGGTATCGAGCGCCTTCACCATCCCAATCCGCTGACTGCCGTAAATCGGCATCTCCTTCAGCGCACCCGACTGGTCATAGACCGCCATGGTATTGCCGGAAGCGTCTCGGATGTAGATGCTACTTTGTCCATGATGTTGTTTAGATACCCGGTTGCCCGTGGCGTCATAGGCGTAGGTGGCGTTTCCACTGGCCTTAGTTACCTGCGCGACTTTGCCTTGCAGGTTCCATTTTTACATTTAAACTCTATAGAATAAAATCTTACAACCTAAAGCTCCTCACTTTTTAATGAACTAAGGAAACTATTTAAATCATTGCTTTGAAAAATTAGTCCAAACCCATCATCTAAAACGAATATCTTCCCTAAATTACTAATGTCAAATCCGACGCAAATTAATGGACTTCCTAAAGATTGAGCGATTGGTAGAACCTTATACCTCCGTAATTTTTCACCTATATAGTGAAAAGAGGAAATGATTTCGTCTAAGCTCATAAAATACTCTATGCTAACTTCCATAGAATATTCACTATCAATTTTACATTCAAAAACATCCTTTTCAGGTTCACGACCTTTAATTTCATATAAAAATTTGACTATTGATACGGGTAATTGAATTTGAATTTTTAATTCAAACTCATCGATAGCCATATCATTATTGTTAAATGAATAAAATATCATCATATATTAATTAACATTCTCAAGAATAGGAGGTGACACCTCGTTCAAATTTGGATTTTTATTGTGTTTAGTTACCTGCGTACCTCCAGAGTGATTGATTCCTCCCAAGTTAGGATTATTTAATTATTTTGGCACTAATTGCATTGTTTTACCATCTTCATAATGATGTCATGTGTAATCAGGGTATTCCTTTAAATGAGACTTCTTACCTTTTCCAAATCCAGATAATTCATAGGCGTTACTAAAATCAGTCGAATAGTTTCCTTGCATGTTGGGTAGTTCTACTGTTTTCTGTCACCACCACCACCCTCATCATTGAAAAGGGTACTACTGAAAAAAATCGGGTTCTTACGATAGGTTGATGATGAGGCCGTTGGTCTGTGTGAAACCCACTAAAATAGATTGCCTTTCGCCTGTCGAAAATCGAACATCACAAATCGGATATTGATTATTTTTTATTGTCCACAGATGACACAGATTTCCACAGATTATTTTTTTCACGTTTTTCTGGTCGTAGGCTCAACCTATCGCGAGCCTCCCTCTCGTGATAGCAATGCTAATAATCCACCAAGCACTATCGCACAACCATTTCCACAATTCATCCCACCTCAACAACCATGGAATAAATTCCATGTCTATTACAAAAAGGCCTTTCAGGATTGCTGTACCGAAGGTACATTTGGTAATAGCTGCGGGTTTTAACCCGTAGCACAAAATGACCATTGATCCCCAATCCTCAACCCAAAAGGATAATAATTCGAGGCGGAGATCAGGTCGCCATGTTCACCAACGGTGGGCTGTCACCACCACCCAAACCTATACCACCCTCATCATTGAAAAGTGTACTACTGAAAAAATCGCATTCTGCCGATAGGTTGATGATGAGGCAGTTGGTCAGGAGGCGGCGTCTCGCGACAGGTATACTGTTGGTTGAGGTGTTTTCAAATATTTGAGCCCATAAAGAGTGAAAAAGATGGCGAAGCAGGACATTTGAAAAGCCAATACATTTTGGTCAGTGCTATTTAGATTTTTTTAGTTGATTTTTTTTTGCGCTTCAATTAGGGGAAAGATTAGTTTTTTGCCCATTGGTAGGTGAATCAAAACTTAAATTTAGAAATCATGAAAAATATAAAAATTACTACCGCGCTATTAGCCATATTATTTGGGATATCTCTGGGTGCCTTCGCCACCAAAAAGTCAAAAGAAACTGTTTCAATACCTACTGTGGAAGTCCGAGGTGGCGTGTATTATTTGGAACTTGACGCTGTTACGCCATACAATAGAGGAATTCAGCATGGAACAGCTATGAAATTGGTCATTAAAAAAACACTATCTCAGTTTGAAAACTGGTTAAGGAATTACGCCAATACACAAGACCCAGATCAAATGATCAAAAATTTTGTCAAGAGTACAGGTCATGTCGCCTCAGTAAAAAAGGATTTGCCCGACCTGTATTCAGAAATGAAAGGAATCGCTGATGGTGCTGAGGTCGATTTTAACAAATTGTTTGTTTATCAGAGCTTTGACGAACTATTTCTCTACCTGATCAAGTCAGGTCAGGTGGCCATAAATGAAGGTCATTGTACGACCACGGGGATCTTCAACAGGTCCTCACAGCCAAACTATGTGACCCATAATAATGACATTCCAATCTATCATGAGGGTGCCGTGACCGTTCTAAAAATTAAGTATCCAAACTCAGATCTTGAGATTCTTCAGCAAACCTTTGCTGGGCAGATTGGTCAAAATGGAGTGAACAATTATGGTGTGAGCGTGGGCGTCAATACCATTGCTGATCTACCAACAACAAGCTATGGGATCCCTGTTTCTTTCAAGGTGAGAAAAATCCTTGAGAGTAAAAATACCGAACAGGCCTATCAGTTTCTTAAAAATACCAGTGCGGGAACCGCAATGAACTTTATGATAGGTGATCGTGAAAAGGTGATTGCTGTCGAGACATGGGAACAAAATGCAAAAATCCTCGCCCAAACAGGGGAAGGATTCAACGTACACACCAACCATAGTTTGCAGGAAGACGCGCCAGTAACTTTTAAAATGGATCCTTCTTCTGGTGGTGGAAGTTACAGTTACACCCAACAGAGATATGCATTAGTCAAAAAAACTTTGCAGCAATGTAGTGACACTATTGGATTTGAAGGGGTCAGAGCTTTAAAAATGACGAAGCCAATTTTGGTTTATCCAGGATCGCCAACCGGCCGTACCATTATGTGTATGATTGTTGAAATACCAAAGAAGGGAAAACCAACACTTTACACCACCCCAGACTCACCTAACTTGCATGAGCACGTAAAATTTGAGTTTTGATTTTTCTATTCCCTTTGATTCCTGCTTAGTGAATTGGAGAAAATGATCATCATCTAAAAAATATCATTGGCTTTTAGCAAGCCTGCCGAAAATTCACAAAAAAAGCGATTCTTTAAGGTTAAACATAAGTGCCTAAACAGTCATTTAACCTTACAGAAATCGCTTTATATTTTAAAAATAGTAAACATCTGTCACCACCACCCAAATCTATACCACCCTCATCATTGAAAAGGGTACTACTGAAAAAAAACGCATTCTTACGATAAGTTGATGATGAGGCAGTTGGTCAGGAGGTGGCATCTCGCGACAAATTCCTGACATTATAGAAACTGTTTTCCTGCCTATCATTGCATGATATATTCAGAGTATATATTTACCAGTAAAATACATCATTGAATATCAGTCACAAGCGTAGGGGTAAAGCTTAAAATTTGGGACAAAAATTGGGGGTAATATAGAGATGATGAGCGGTTATTTTTTGTGAATATCAGTGCTATTGTTGATTAATAATTCAAAATGAACGCCAATATTCCGAATTTTTAGTGGGAGGGTCGTTTTATTGCCCTTTAAGTTGAAGTAATATTTGGGTATAAATTTAAAGTAAAATACCCGTTTAATGTGTTGATCAAGTTGAATGACCATTATATTTTAAATATATTGAGTTTATCATATATTTATTCAGTTTGTCCTAAACATATGTCATCAAATGAAGTATCATTGATAACAGGCAGGCGACTGTTTTTTTACTGACTCACTGATTGATAAAGGTTTATGTCTCAATTGCTACCCACTGCATATTTCAAAAATTTCAAATTAAGCAATACCATCGCGTTATTACTGATCGGGCTAATATTTCCCTATATCTGGTTTTTTCACGCAGGTGGAGCAAGTATTTACCTTTCCTTGTTTTGTGCCGTAATGGCGGTATTGTTTTCAGGGGTTATAGCACTGAATTATTTTGAAAAAGTAACTTGGGCCAAGTTCCTGACCATTTTATTTTCGACCGTTACGCTGTCTACTTTCAGCATGACTTTCGGAGGGGAAAGCCTTCTTTTCATCTACTTTTTTGCTTTGGTCTTGATGCCCATCATGTTTTTTTCCTTTGAACAGAAACTACTCATCGTTGCCTCTTATCTCTGTATTTTTTCAGGCCTGATTACTGACACTGTTTATAAGGTGATTGCTGAGGATAAAATGATGACGAATGAATTGATGTGGCTCATTATCGGCAACATTTGCTTTTGTTTTATTCTGATGAGTGCTTACTGTTATTTGATCGTCCGGCAGAAGTATCACTTTAATGAATCGCTTCATGAACAAAATATAGAGCTTGAAAGTACGATGGCGCACCGTAAAGCGGTAGAACAGGAACTTATTGATGCCCGCGAAAAAGCCGAAGAAGTATCCCAAGCGAAGGAAAATTTTCTGTCCTCGATGAGTCATGAACTGCGAACGCCCCTGAATGCCGTTATCGGAATCACCAACCTGCTTATTGGAGCCACCCCACGGAAGGATCAGATTGATAATTTGAACATCATGAAATTCTCCGCCGATAACCTGCTGATGCTCATCAATGATATTTTGGATTACAATAAAATTATTGCAGGCAAAATGGAAATTGAGGCCATCCCCTTTAACCTTGCTGATCATCTCCGCAAAATCAAAGATTCCAATGCTTTTAAGGCCGCCGAGCAAAATAACCAAATCAATCTTTTGATCGGGGAGTCTGTACCTGCCACCATTATCAGTGACCCTGTTCGGATTGTGCAGGTGATGAACAACCTGATCAGCAATGCCATAAAATTTACGGAAAATGGGAATATCGATATTCGGATTTTTAATCCCGAGCCCAGCCTGCCCGGTAAAATCACCTTCGAGGTGCAGGATCAGGGTATTGGTATTTCAGCAGAAAATTTAGGGAAAATTTTTAAGGATTTCGAGCAGGCGGAATCCAGTACCAACCGACGGTTTGGTGGTACGGGCCTCGGCCTTCCGATTTCCAAAAAATTGCTGCAATTGATGGGCAGTGATATGGAAGTGGAAAGCGAAGAAGGTAAGGGGACGAAATTTTTCTTTACCCTGGAAGTGGAAGTAACCCAGGAGATTTTTAGTGTGGAAAAGCAGCGCAAAGAGGCGGTGCACAACAGTAGCCCTTTGGAAGGCTGCCGTGTTTTGGTTGTTGAGGATAACCTGATTAATGTAAAAGTGGCCTGCCAGTTCCTGAAAAAGTGGGGCGTTATTTATGAGGTTGCCGAAGACGGGCAGGTGGCGGTGGAGAAAACGCAGCAAAGCGTTTATGATTTGATCCTGATGGATTTGCATATGCCCGTGATGAACGGTTATGAGGCAACGGCGCAAATCCGCACCTTCAATACCACCATTCCAATTATTGCCCTGACTGCCTCGGCTATGGTAGAGGTTCAGCAAAAAGTCCTTTCCGTAGGAATGAACGCCTCGGTTACCAAGCCTTTTGTGCCCGAGGTACTGAAAAGTACCATGATTAGCCAGCTCAGGGATCGACAGGTTTTCGTTGAAGAAAAGCAGCCTCAGGAGAAGGTAGCCGATAAAAAGACCACCTGATCCCCTTTGCTTTTTAGAGTTTAAAGTTAATCATTCTTAACAGTCTTGGCGGATTGAAGCGGTAGCCGACGAACAACTGTACCACCGTTCTGAAATCGGTATTGACAATCGGGCTGGCATTTAAAAAAGTACCATTTGAGAACTGTGAATACATCCCTGCAAAAAAGCGTTCCCCGTTGTAGCCCAGTGTTGTGCGGCCATCGATGCGCACCAACGGAGCCGCTTCCCTGCGGAATTCCGTTTGTCCATTGCCTGAATCAAGGTGCATCCACGACTGAACCACGCCGATTCCTGGGGCAAAACCAGCAGACAGATAAATCCGCTTAGAGATGACAAGCGTGTAATAGTACCCCAAAGAAGCACCGAGCTCGAAGTTTCTGCTCCTGCTCAAATCGGCCAGTTTCAGGCTGTCGGAAGGGTCGCTTGTGGCGTAATACCGATAGTTGACCGATGCCATAAACGAGCCAGCACTTTTCAGTTGTCGTTCGGTTTGGTTGGTGAGTGCCTTGAGTGAAAACCGTTTGTTGAATTTATAGCCCGTGAGCCCTTCGAGGGCCGCATATTCGTAATTGGGCTTTTTGATGAATTTCGGGCCATTGTCCATCAAGGCATCGCTGAGGCTGTTATCAAGGAAAAAGCCCTCGACATAGCGCAGCCTGAAATCATGAAACCAGTTATCTTTTACAATGCTGATACTGAAATCAAGGCCATTTGAAGTGCCTTTTTCTTCAATATTACTCGCCGATTGCGCAAAGGTGGGGATGAACGAAAAGCCGAGCGTAACCGCTTTATAGGCGGCAGAAAGTTTGATGTGCGTTCGGGCATTGGGGAACATCAGGAAATCGCCATTACCATTATTGACCGAAAACATCTCCGTATTTTCGTACATCGAGGCTTTTATCACGGCGTAGGCATCCATATTATCAATGGCGCCACCCACCTTCAGGTGTTCATCATCCGTCCTGCGGAGGGAGTCTGCTGATAGCGGCTGAATAAAATTTTTATTTTTTGCCGTACTGATCTTACGCAGCTTTTCCTGCGCTTCGAGCTGATACACCTGCTTGAGAAAATCATCACTCAGGGCAATGAGTCGCTCATTGGCTACATAAACAAATTTATTCTGCTCAGTCAGGTTTCGTACTTTCTTGATCTCGTCAAGTCGCACCTGTTCAAGTGCTTGCTGAACTTGCGATTTTGGGAGTGGGTGTTTGATCTTAGCAGGAAAGGCCGTGGCCGTATCTTCAGTGGTGAGGATAATTTTTCCAAATTTCTGTTCATAGGCTTTCACGATTTCCGCTGCGGAAATGCTTGCAGGAATCATGATCGTTTTATGCTTTTTGTTGGAAAGCTGATAACCCCTGTCGAGCAATATTTTTAACCGGTGGGCGTAACCTTCACGGTTGGGTAAAAAACCGTACATTCTGCGCAGTTTCCAGTTGATGGTATCCTGCTTTGGGCTGATGAACAGCCTTTCAGCATAAAGAAAGTAACCTTTGTCTTTGGCCTTCATCAGCAGGCGGTCAAGGTTATTGTAATATTCCTGATGCGCCATCAGGTTTTTCTGCACGATAATCATTGTCGAATCTGTTTCAGGCGGCTGCTTGAAGGAAACGTCATAGGAATTTGCTCGCTGAAGGAGTTTTATACCATTACAGGAGGAAAGCCCAGCCAGCAGTAGGAGACTGAAAATGAAATGGGCAATCAGATTTTTTTTTATGGAGTGGTGCATAATCAAAGGCAAAGGGAGCACCTCCCTTCCGAGTATTTTTAGGTAAGTAGATCGTACAAAGGTCAGTTATTTTATAAATTATACGCAGGATTAAGCGGAAAAATTGCTTCAATATCTTCAACTTTTTCAATAAATGTTGATCGACTTGTCCCTGTTGCCTAAGGTCTTAAAGTTTTTTCATATTTTAAATGGAGAAAATATAAGTTTTAAGATCCACTTCCTTAGGCAGTTCCATTTTCTTTTTCAGGCGGTAGCGTTTGAGCTCCATGCTTCTGTGGGTAATATTAAAAATTGAGGCCAGCTCTTTGGTGGTCAAGTTCACCTTAATATAGGCGCAGAGACGCAAATCCTCATCCGTCAGGCGGGGATGTTTGGTTTTCAGTTTTTTGAAAAAATAGGCATGGGTTTCTGAGAAGGCGGACTCAAATACGAGCCAGTCTTTTTTCTCATCGAAATTTTTATCGATAATTCGGTCGAGGCGGTCAATGTCTTTTTTCTGAACAAAGCGATTTTGCTCCCGAATATTACTGATCTCATGCTTCACAGATTCTATCACTTCTTTCTTTTTCTCACTTTCCAGCAGCAGCTTGGATAGTTCCTTGGTTTTATCATCAATTTCCACTTTAAGCTGCTTGGCCTCGAGTTCAAGCATGCGTTCGTTGTTGAGCGTCCGCAGCTTATTGAGCCTTGACCGCTCTTTCTTCAGGGCTTCCATTTTTTGCTTTTTCAGCTTGACTTTATACCATCTCATACCGCTGAATATGAGCATCAATTGTAAAATCACATAGATACCGATCGCATATTTCGACCAGTAAAATGGCGGACGAATACGGAAATCTATTTTGCTGATTCTACCATCGGCTGTATTGCGCACCTTAAAGCTGTAAGTGCCTACGGGCAGGTTTTGGATTTTGTATTCGTTGGCATTTCCGTTGTTTTGCCATTTATCATGGTAGCCCACAAGCTTGTACTGATAGGTGGCGGCGTCGCTGAAATTAAAGGCGGAAAAACGCACCTCAAAAGTGTTGAACTTATAGGGCACCGCTGAATAATTCTCCCGAGGCAGGCGCTCGCCACTGCGGTCATCACTAAAAGTTACTGCTGTAATTTGTGTCCTTTTGGTTTTTTGGCGATATGAAAGCAGGCTGCGAAGATCTAAAATGGCAAAGCCCTCACTCAGGCTTAAACCAAACTGATTGTTGGGCAATACACTGACCTGCTCATAGTTATGAATGAACTGCTGCCCCAGCACTTGAATGTAGTACGGCAGTTCAATTATACTATTGTCCTGTTCATCGAAAAGCGAAAGATTTTTATTTTTACTGATCAGTCGGTAATGATCAATCTTTGGCGAAAAATAGGAAATACCACTCAATAAAGAAGCATCGGCCTCGTCGGTAGCTGGGTCGGCAGGGAAGGAGATGGCGGTGTCTTTGCTCGATACCAGTACATGGTTGCCCCGAGAAAATACCCGAAGGTGATGCGCTTTACGCAATGCCTTCTGGTGCATCAGGTCTTGCATTTTAACAATCGCATCTCCTGTTTCATTCAGCGTGATCACGTTGGCCTTTTTACTGAAACCCGTCACAACAATTCTTCCGTCAGGTAGTTCGGCCAGGTCGCGCGTTACGCCCGAGAGGTGCTCCAGGCTTTTCTGAAAAACCCATTGCTGCCTGATTTTCTTATAAACCGCCACACTATGATAGGTGCTTTGGTAAAGCATGCCAGGGTGTGCCTTGCTCTCTAAAAACTGATAACCACCAGCAACATCAGAGATTTTTTTCATCTGGTGATTTTTGATGGTATAGGTGCCCGTGTTGTGTCCGCACAAAAGGTCTTCCCCGATGAGCGACAAGTTCCATACTTGCCCATCAGAACCCTCAACCTTATGAATAGTGGTGTTGATGGGGTTTTGTTGAGGCTTAAAATAGAACAACCCCTGATTGGAGCCTACATAATAATACCCTTCAAAATAGGCAATATCATATACGCTACCGAGTTGGTGGTTCTGATCGTGGTAAAAATAGATCGGGGCGTCAAGGTCGAGCAGGGCAATACCATTATCGGTACAGATCCACAATAGATCATCTCGGTACATTAGGCCATGCACCCGATTGTTGGGCAGCCCTTTTTGGGTGTTGATCTGCTGACTGATGTGTCCTTTCAGATCGCCAATAATTACGCCGCCCGACATGGTTCCAAAGGCATATTGCTGCGCACCAATGCGGAGGACTTTATTGATTCTGAGTTTTTTCAGCAGTTCATTCAGCTGATTGTCAATAGGGGTGGCCTGTCCATTGGAAAAATAGAATAAGCCATGATCCTGCGTTGCCAGCAACATTTTATCAGCCCCTAATTTTTCGATAAAGGTAACCTGATAGTTGTCCAAAGCACCATCGGCGGATAATGACTGCTGCAAACCGTCAAGATTACTGCTCAGTAATTCACCGTGATTTTTCTGATAATAAATCTCCTGACCTATGGGGTAACTATAGGTGGTCGTGCTGCCATCTTTTATACGTTCAAAGCCGATATGGCCTTCAGCATCGACGAAATAGATGCGGTTGAAGGCCTGAAAAATGACCCGCTCCCCCAGGCTGTAAATTTTCCAGATGTCAGTGCTTATTCTTGTTAAAGGATGAAAACCCGAAGCAAGATCTTTTTCCAGAAAATAGCCCATCATTTCATTCCCCCCTACATAAATGGTATCTGCTTTACAATGCACCGACCGAAGCATATTTCGGGTTTCATAAAGCTGCCAGTCCTCACCATCATATTGAAGTAAACCCAGGGTATTGGCAATATAGACTGTCCCCTGATCCGATTGGTCAATGTCCCAGTTTTGGTTTTCTGCCTGATAGTCTGTTTTGGAGAATACGGTAATTTTTGGGCTCATCAAACCCATTTGATCGATATGATGATTGGCCAAGGCAGCAGTTTGACTCAGCAGGATGAATATTAGGACTAAAAATCTCATTTTCTTAAAAATTGGACTGCAATTTCCGTTTTTTTCCCTTCAAAAACACTGTTTTGGGCTATTAATTAACCATTATTTGAAATTTGCAATTTTGAGCTTAATAATTATCAATTATGTAAAAGTGGATAGGCTTGTTTGGTTATTCTTTGAATGTGTTCAAAAATCATTCCTGTTCATGATGTAATAGGGGTACATCATTAAAAAATATTTTTCTTTTTATAGATTTTTGCTATATGATCTAAGTTACTGATAATCAATCGATGTAACCCTTTTTTGAAGGGTGATGTAGATTTGATGTTTTGAAAAATTGATTGATTTTCCTGCTTCTTACTCACATTTGTATTGATCGCTGTGGTGTAGAAGGGTTGAAAGTGTTGAAGACGAATCACAATTTTTAGGAATGCCCCGCAACTGCAGGGTGCTAAGGATGGTGAGGCGTAGGTGGGAAGGCCCCATAGGACGATCTACCATTTATAATTTAATTTTTAGATAATCAGTATTATGCTTAAACATTTACTATGTTTTTTTCTGATGCTTGGAAGCATGACCGCCTTTGGGCAGTCTGGTTTTACAGTATCTGGAACGGTCAAGGATACCGACGGTTCAGAGCTTCCTGGTGTGAGTGTGATTGTGAAAGGCACAACCCACGGAACATCAACCGACTTTAATGGGGAGTTCTCTCTCTCTAATGTGAAAGAGAATGAAACCCTTGTTTTTTCCTTCATCGGGATGAAGCCACAGGAATTTTTGGTAGGTAACCAAACTTCTTTTGAGGTTTCGCTTGACGCCGATGTAAGCAGCCTTGAAGAGGTTGTTGTGATTGGTTATGGTACTTCAAAATCCAAAGACCTTACTGCACCGATTGCGAGTGTAGATAACAAGGAGTTGAAATCCATGGCAGTAGCTTCGCCCGTGAATGCGATTCAGGGTAAAGTTGCCGGGGTAAACATTGTTTCCAATGGTGCACCGGGTGAAGGCCCATCAATGCAGATTCGTGGTATCGGATCGGTGAACGGAAACAACCCATTGTATGTAGTGGACGGTATGCAGGTAACGGATATCAACTGGGTAAACCCGAATGATATTGAGTCGATGAGTATTTTGAAAGATGCTTCGGCTTCTGCGATTTACGGTATGCGTGCATCGGGTGGTGTAGTGATTATCACCACAAAATCAGGGCACAAAAATGAGAAAATGAGATTCTCTTACGATGGTTTCTATGGTACACAGCAGGTTACCCAGCGTTTGGAGATGGCCAATTCGGCACAATATGCTGATTTCATGCGTGCATCCAACAATCCTGATCTTATCTCTCATGTAGATGCTTCTATGGAGCGTTACGGAAGCACACCTGATGGCAACCCATTGATGTCGACGGACTGGTATAATGAATTGATTAAAGCAGCGCCAATCCAAAGCCACAATATTTCCCTGAACGGTGGAAACGAGAAATCTACTTATGCGATTGGTCTGGGTTATTTCAACCAGGGCGGAATCGTGAACGAAGGGCAGGGCGACTACGAGCGTATTTCCCTGAAAACAAACTTCAAGCAAACGGTTTCTGAGTCATTCACCTTTGGTTTGAACATGACTTTAACCACCGAGGATAAAATGCTGGACGATAACCGTGCCTTCTTTCAGGCTTATGTGAACAGCCCACTTTATCCTGCTTTTGATGAAACTCTTGGCGATGATCAGGCTTACCCTCGTAAGTTTGCCAACCCTCACAACATTGGTTATGATACTTATTATACCAACCCATTGGGTGTAGCATATTACCACGGAAACAACAGACAACAAAGTGTGCGTGTTTTGCCTAACCTATATGCGGAGCTTAAGCCATTCAAATCGGATAAAATTTCTTTCCGAAGCAGCATCAGCATGGATTACCGCAACGAACGTGGTAGCTACTATACACCAGAATATCAAATTGGAAATACCATACAGCCGATCAACACTTTAACAAAAGTGCAGCACTGGACTTACAATATGAACTGGGATAATTATGCCACTTACGAGGACACCTTCGGGAAGCATAATGTAAAAGTGATGGTCGGTACTTCAACTATTGAGGAAAACTGGCGATCAAACAGCCTGACTGCTCAGGGCGTTCAGGACCCTAATTATATCCATACTGGTGACGAATCAACCATTACAGGTTCTGATGGCGGTGAGCGTTTCCGTATGTTCGGTTACTTTACACGTGCTTCCTACAACTACGATGGCCGTTACCTGATCACAGGTATGATTCGTCGTGACGGTAGCTCAAAATACCAGGAAAAATGGGGAACCTTCCCTTCAGTAGGTTTGGGTTGGGTAGCTTCTGAGGAGAACTTCTTCAAAGACTGGAACCAATCGACGATCGATCATTTGAAATTCCGTGCTTCATTCGGTGAGCTGGGTAATGCGCAGGGAAGTGCCAACAATGGTTTTGCATCTATCGCCAATGGTGGTTTGGGACAATCAGGAATCTTCGGTGGTGCTACTTTGGTACCAGGGATGATTCAGGATGGTATTTATTCATTCCTGACCTGGGAACGTACCCGTGAGATTAACATTGGTTTTGAGACCAAAGCTTTTGATTACCGATTGAACATGGAAGCCGATTACTTCAACCGCCAGACTTTGGACATGGTAATTATGCCTCCTCAGCCAAACGGTTTGAAGCCTACAATGCAAAATGCAGGTAACATGACCAATAGCGGTATTGAATTGGCCTTGAATTGGTCGGATCAGGTGGGTGATTTCTCTTACAGCGTAGGAGGTAACCTGACCAAACTGGGCAATGAAGTTACTTATCTTGGTGGCGCACCTTACATTCAAACGGGGTCTGCAGAATTTCCTCAGATGTTGAAGCCAGGCGAGGCTGCATTCAGTTTCTATGGCTGGGAAGTAGATGGTGTTTACCAAAATCAGCAAGAGATTGACGACTGTCCGATTGCACAGGAAAACGGATTGAAACCTGGTGATTTCCGCTATAAAGATTTGAATGGTGACGGTGTAATTGATGAGGATGACCGTACCAATTTGGGCGCTCCAAACCCAGATTACTACTATGGATTCAACTTCAACCTTGGTTACAAAGGCATCAGCCTTTCGGCCAACTTCATGGGTGCACAAGGCGGATCGGTTTTCAATAGAAAGCGTGCGGATATTAACAAACATGCCCGTAACAACATCGACGCCAACATGGCCAACAACCTTTGGACTGGCGAAGGAACTTCAAACACTTATCCTTCAGCAGAAGGGATGTTCAATACCTGGAATAATGGTCGCTTGAACAGTTTCTTCATCGAAGATGCTTCTTTCTTCCGCCTTCAAAATATCCGCTTGACTTATGCTTTGCCAAGCAGCGTAATGGAGTCACTGAAGATGACAGGCGCATCGGTTTACGTGAATGTGGATCGCCCTTACACTTGGTTCAATACCAATGGCTTTACGCCAGAAGTACCAGGTGGTATCGATGAGCAGACGTATCCAATTCCTGCAGTATTCTCTTTGGGAGTAAACTTGTCTTTCTAATCGCATAAACGAAACTAAAATGAATATAAAATATAAATTCATCGCTGTGCTTTTGGCGGTTATGTCCTTAAGCTCATGTAACAACTGGTTGGATATTGTTCAGGAGGGGGTTGTTCCTTCTGATGAAATTGACTTCACGGATCCTTCGCAAATGTATGGCCCTGTTTCAGGGGTTTATGCTGAAGCCCGAGCAAAAATGACCCAATGGGAAATGTGGCCGATGTTGGTCGTTCGTGGAGATGAAGTGACCAAAGGTGGGGGTAGTGATGCCGATCAAATGGATTTCCTTCACATTGAGAACTTCAACTATGGCGCAGTAAAAAACTTCTGGGCACTGAACAACGCCTGGGAAGCACTTTATACGGTCGTGAATACTTCTTATTACAATGAAGATTTGCTGAATCGCTTTGTGGAGCACCTGACCACCGACGAGCAGCTCGCACAGGCAGAAGCTTACCGTGGGGAGATCGTTTTCCACCGTGCAATGGCTTATTTCTTCATCCACCGACTTTGGGGAGAAATTCCATTGGTAGATCCTGAGAATGTCAACAACGGATTCCTGCCAAAATCAACCATCGCCAATGTGCGTGCGCATATTCACGAATTGCTTGATTTTGCGATTGATGTGCTTCCAGAATCACAGTCAGAGCACCAGGGGGCAGTAACAAAATACACAGCCATGACCCTGAAAGCGAAATTGGCTTTGACAGAAATGGATTACGCTTCAGTATTGACACTGACAGACCAGATCATCAATTCTGGCGCTTACAGTTTGGTACCACAGGCAGATTATTACGACCTGTTTAAAATCGATGGTAAGCTTGCTTCGGAATCAGTATATGAATTCCAGTTCTCGGATTTCGGTAATGGCGATGGCCCACAGATTTATGGCGACGCCTGGTTCCAGCATCAGGGACCTCGAGGAAATCCTGCACCAATTGAAGGCTGGGGATTTGTGATTTTGGAGCCTGAATATTTGGAATTCCTGAACACCCGAAACAACGGAAACCGTGATGAAGAGCGTTGGAACCTTGCTGTTTTGGAGTCTGGAGCAACAACACCTTCAGGAGACCATATTGCAGAGTTTGACCCAGAATACATGGAAGGAAAAGCCCACTATAATGGCAAGGCTTATACACCAAAAGATCAGATGACTCCTGGTCGTCCGAACTACGGCGCCAACAACAACATCCGTGTTTTCCGCTATGTTGATGTGCTTTTGATGAATGCCGAAGCTAAGGTGGTTAATGGTGGCGATGCCGCGACGCCTTTGAATATGGTACGTAACCGTGTGGGACTTTCAAGCATTGCAAGCCCAACACTCGATGATATTTTAAATGAACGACGCGCTGAATTATCAGTGGAATGGGGTGACCGTTTCAATGATTTGGTACGTACCGACCGTGCCTCATCGGTATTGGAAGGCTTCGTAAAAGGCGAGCACGAATATTTGCCTGTTCCATTGCGTCAGGAGGATTTGAACCCTGAATTAGGGAAACCAGCAGTTTAATTAATGTGATGATTGCTGAGGAGGGGGAGTTGGTGGACTTTCCCTCCCTTTTCTTTTTATCCACCATTCCAGCAAGCCCAACAGCCTGCTGCCATTCAACAAAAATACCTTACCCTATTTCGAGCTCCTCTCACCAAAAATTTAATACGGAAAATATAATCGACATGCAGATTAAAAATTGGATCAGCAACAGTAGAGTACCTGCCTTGATTTTGGCTGGTGGATTGGCATTTGCCGCCTGTAACTCCGCAGAACAAAAAGTACCAATGGACTGGCAGAGCTACAGCCAGGATGCAACCATTGAAAATAAAGTGGATTCCTTGCTCTCATTAATGACGCTCGAAGAGAAAATTGGTCAGATGACTCAATTCGCCGGGCAGGGAGCAGTTACCGGTCCGGAAATTGGCGACGAATTCAAAGCCTACCTCGAAAAAGGACTGGTTGGTTCGATGTTCAATGTTTTCGGTGCCAAAGGACTTCGCCAGTTGCAGGAGCAGGCGATGGAAAAATCACGCTTGCGTATTCCTATCCTTTTTGCTGCTGATGTGATTCACGGTTATGAAACCACCTTCCCAATGCCATTGGCAGAATCTTGTTCATGGGATTTGGAACTGATGGAAGAGTCGGCGAGAATTGCTGCCGAAGAAGCGACTGCCGCAGGAATCAGCTGGACTTTCGCCCCTATGGTGGACATTAGCCGTGATGCCCGTTGGGGACGTGTGATGGAAGGTGCCGGAGAAGATCCTTATTTCGGTTCTTTGGTTGCCAAAGCGCGTGTTCGTGGTTTTCAGGGTATTGAAAACTACCAGGATTTTGCCAAGCCAAATACCATGTTGGCCTGTACAAAGCACTTTGCGGCCTATGGTGCTGCTGAAGCTGGTCGTGATTACAACACAGTGGATATTTCAGAGCGTACCCTGAGAGAGGTTTACCTACCGCCATATCAAGCAACATTGGAAGCAGGCGTAGCCACTTTCATGACTGCTTTTAATGAAGTGGAAGGTGTACCAAGTACTGGAAATAAATATTTGTACACGGATATCCTTCGTGAAGAGTGGGGATTCCGTGGTATGGTGGTAACCGACTATACGGCCATTAATGAGATGATGGCGCACGGTTATGCGGTGGATCTTGCACAGGCAGCAGAAAGAGCAGCCAACGCAGGTATTGACATGGACATGAACGGGGCGGCCTATGCGGAAAACCTTAAAGGATTGGTGGCTTCAGGGCAAGTATCAGAAACGACCATTAACCGTGCAGCAGCGCGTGTGTTGGAGCTGAAATTCTTGCTTGGCTTGTTCGATGATCCTTTCAGATATATGGATGAAGAACGCGAACGTACTGTAATTGGTAAGCCTGAATTTTTGGAGGCTGCCCACCGTGGTGCGCAACGTTCGATGGTATTGCTGAAAAACGAAAATAATATCCTGCCTTTGGCTAAAGATCAGGCTAAAAAAGTAGCATTGATCGGCCCAATGATTCAGGAGCGCATGAGCCTTAATGGCGAGTGGGCGATTAGAGGCGACAGAAACAAGTCGGTAACGCTTTTTGAAGGACTGACACAGAAATACAAAGGCAGCAAGGTGAAGTTTAACTACGCCAAAGGGTGTGATCTTTTGGGGCAGGAAGGCACCAAAGGTTTTGCAGAGGCATTGCGCGTGGCTCGTCAGTCTGACGTGATTATTTTCGGTGGTGGTGAGGACTTCAACTGGTCTGGTGAAGCTGCTTCCCGTACAGAAATCAAATTGCCTGCACCACAGCAAGACTTACTCAAAGCACTGAAAAAATTGGGTAAACCAATCGTATTGGTAGCGGTAAATGGCCGTCCGTTGAACCTTTCCTGGGAAGATGAAAATGTAGATGCCATTCTTGAAGCCTGGTACCCAGGAACGATGGCCGGACACGCCGTAGCGGATATTCTTTCAGGGGACTACAACCCATCAGCAAAACTGACGATGACATTCCCTCGAAATGTAGGACAGATTCCAATTTATTACAACCATAAAAACACTGGTCGTCCTTTGGATCCTAACAATTGGGCAGATTACAAATCCTCTTACCTGGATGTGCCTAACTCACCGCTGTATCCTTTCGGTCACGGTTTGTCTTACACTTCTTATGCTTACAGCGATTTGGAAATCAGCCAGAGCAGCTTTGCTAAAGGTGGAAAAATTACCGCTTCAGTAAAAGTGAAAAACACCGGAAAATACGATGGCGAAGAGATTGTACAATTGTACATCCACGATCAGGTAGCCTCGGTAACTCGCCCTGTAAAAGAGCTGAAAGGCTTTCAGAAGGTGCGCCTGAAAAAAGGAGAAGAGCAAACGGTGAAATTCGAGATCGACGAATCAACGATCACCTTCCTTGGTTTGGACAAACAGCCAACCGTTGAAGCTGGAACTTTCGACCTTTGGATCGGGGCAAGTTCTGCAGATGAGCAAAACCATATTCAGTTTACATATCAATAAAATTTTTAATCGGATGCCACTTCCAAGGGCGTGTTTAAAACTTAAAATTCGCAATAGGATGGTCGGTTTTTTAACATGCGCTAAGTGGCATCCTTTAATATTTTTAACATGAGAAACATTCTATCAATTTTTTTACTATTTTTTGCCGCCAATTTTGCCTTTGCGCAAGAGGATAATGCGGAATATTTTTTCTTCGATAGCCCCGACGCTGAAGCCTATGATACCGGCCTGGGCTTTGCTGAAGAAGGCAGTAGCCTGACCACCACCTGTCTTTCAGGTACAGAATACTGCGAAAAAATGCCCATCACTGCTGATCAGAAAGTAGTGGGAAACAATGCCATTTCAGTGACTTACACCTCTGTGGAAGATGGCGACTGGAAAGCGATCATTATTCAGGCAGGTTGGAGAGCGATCAATTTTGATCAGAAAGAAACCGTTTCTTTCTCCTTGTATGCTGAAGAGGGGATGGCAAAGAACTTATTGCCTGCCTTGTATTTTGAAATTGCAGGCAGCGATGATTCTCAGCGTGTTGCTTTGGGCGATTATGTTGATGACCTGCCGGCAGCCACCTGGGTGGAAGTAAATATTGCTGTCGACGACCTGAAGAATACGGCAGGAAATGAAAATATAATTTGGGCAAATGTACAGGGCTTCTGCCTGGCACAAAATACTGCCGATGGCACAGAACATACCATTTTGGTGGACGACATCCGCGCGATTGGTGACGGTAACGTGGTACCTCCTTCTGCAGTTTTCGAAAAAATCTTTACACAGGGAACAGATACACATGCCTATGATCAGAGTTTCATTCTTCAGGCGGACGGAAGCTCTTTTGAAGAAGGTTGTTTCTTAGGCGAATATTGTGGCAAAATTCCTGTTGCTCCTACTGCTTTTGTGGGCGAAAATGCTTTATCCCTTAAATGGACTTCTGCAGACGGTGGAAACTGGGAAGCTGGCCTGGCCAAAGCAGACTGGTCATTTACGGATGTTGAAGGGGCTACTGAGCTGTTCTTCTGGGCTTACAGTGCCGAGGGAATTGCCAAGGAAAACCTTCCGGGAATTAAATTTGAAAGCCTTTCAGGGTGGTCTGACAAATTTTTATTGTCGGCCTATAATGAGGACCTTCCTGCTGGCGTTTGGACTAAATTGGTTCTTCGTCCTGATTTTGAGGAAAGTGGTGTTGACATGACGGGCATTAAAATGGTAGGATTCTGCCAGGATGTTGCTGATGGCGCTGAACACCATATGTTGGTGGATGACCTTACCTTTTCTAATCTTGCTGAAGAGGTTCCGGCGGTTACGGCATTAACGGCGGAAGGATTCGACTCGCACGTGAATGTTAGATGGGATGGACGATTCAATAATGAAACCACCTTTGAAGTTTTGGAAGAAGTGAATGGCGGTTTGAGATTGATCTCGGCCACTGAAAGCACCTTCCTGGTAGACTTTGTAGGGCAGGACATCAACCGCAATTATGTGGTAAGACAAAACCTTAACGGGCAGTATTCTCCTTTGGCTTCCGCTTCAGCAGTAACAAAAGAATTGACCGACGAGCAATTGCTCGATATGGTACAAAAGGCTGCTTTTGAATATTTCTGGGAAAGCCCATACGCACACGGAGCAACTCCTGAGCGCAGAATTGCCGGTGTTCGTGAAAACAATACTGTAGCTGCTGGTGGCTCCGGATGGGGTTTCATGGCTTTGCCTATTGGTGTGGAGCACGGCTGGGTGACTCGTGAAGAAGCGGCTGAACGTGCGTTATTAATGGCGCAATTCTTCGCTAATGCAGAACGTTTCCATGGTGCATGGTCGCACTGGATTAATGCTGTTTCAGGAAAAGCGATTCCATTTTCTGAATTGGATGATGGTGGCGATTTGGTAGAAACCGCTTTGTTGATGCAGGGAATGCTTGCAACGGCCAACTATTTCGATGGTAACAATGCTAATGAAAAAGGGCTGCGTACTTTGGTTTACAAAATGATGAACGAAATCGAATGGGATTTCTATCGTAATGGTACTGATGCACTTTACTGGCACTGGTCGCCAAACCATGATTTCGAAATGAATCACAAAATTACTGGTTTCAATGAAGCATTGATGGTTTACGTGTTGGCGGCATCAATGACCGAGCATAAGATTGAGGCAGACATTTATCACGATGGATGGGCTTCTGGTCCTGCTTTTGAAAATGGCAATGAATTTTACGGATTCAACCTTCCTTTGGGGCCTGCAATGGGTGGACCATTGTTCCTGAGCCAGTATTCTTTCATGGTCATGGATCCTTTCGGTATGAAAGACCAGTATGCGGCTTATGATGAGCAGGTGGTGAATCAGACAAAAATTAACCATGCTTTCTGTGTAGATAACCCTAACGGCCATGCCGGTTATAGCGATTTGGTTTGGGGACTGACCGCTTCAGACAACCCTGATGGATATTTGGCGCAAGAGCCAGGAGATGCAACCCACGATAACGGGACCATCACCCCAACAGCTGCTTTGGGAGCTTATGCTTTCACGCCAGAATTGTCGTTGCCTACCCTGAAACATTTCTACCGTGAAATGGGCGCAGAAATCTGGGACCTTTACGGCTTCCGTGATGCCTTCCATGTTGGTCGTGAGTGGGTAGCTGACGGTTATATCTCTATTGATCAGGGACCAATCCTTGCGATGATCGAAAATCATAGATCAGGTTTGTTGTGGAAACTGGGCATGACTTCCCCTTATGTACAAACAGGTCTTCGTGCTTTGGATATTGACTGGAACACTGAAAAATACAATGTATTGACGGACAACGATCAAGGCAAGGAACTTCAGAAAGTAGCCGTTTACGTGAATAGCGAGGCAGGTTACCTGAAAATTTTCACCAGCCAGAACATCATTGCTGAATCGCTGAAAGTAATAGGGGTAAACGGGCAATCTTCTGCCTTGACTTCTTCAGAGAAATACAACCAATATTATACAGTGCCTTTCAGTGGCCTGACAGCAGGTCTTTATTACCTCACTTTTGCTACTGAGGAAGGCGAGCTGATGACTTCAAAAATTATTATTCAATAAAAATTGTCCGGCTTAGTCCATGAAAAAATCAATGTTAATTAAATTTTCAGGAGTCGCTGTATTGGTGATGTTTGCTGCGGTCATGAGTATTGGCGGGATTAAATCCCTCAAAAGCGTGACCGACCAGCGCCCCAATGTGTTATTGATCATGTCTGATGATCATGCCATGCAGGCCATCAGCGCCTATGGGCATCCCATCTCACAAATGGCAACTACTCCTAACATTGATCGCCTGGCACATGAGGGCGTCCTTTTTGAGAATAATTTCTGTGCCAATGCAATTTGTGGACCCAGCCGGGCAACAATCCTTACTGGCCTGCATTCACATGCCAACGGTTTCATGAAAAACGATGGAACCAAATTTGACGGCCACCAGCCGACCTTGGCAAACATCCTTCAGAAAGAAGGATACCAAACGGCAGTGATCGGAAAATGGCATTTGAATACAGCGCCACAGGGATTTGATTATTATAAAATTCTAAATGATCAGGGGGAGTATAACAACCCTGATTTTATCACCAAAGATACCATCGTGCAGGAGATGGGCTATGTTACAGAGCTCATCACTAAATTCACAAAAAAATGGCTCCATAATCGGGACGAGGATAAACCGTTCTTCCTGATGATGCAGCACAAGGCGCCACACCGAAACTGGGTGCCGGCACCACAATATTACCGCCTATTTGAAAATACCATCTTTCCGGTGCCTGACAACTACTTCGATCAGTATGAAGGCAGGCAGGCAGCACAGGGGCAGGAGATGAATATTTACCGTGATGCCTATGAAGGCCACGACCTGAAAATGGTTAGTGGGGTGGGCAGCGACAGCCTGCTTTACGACCGTTGGCCACATGTATTTATGGGGAGAATGACCCCTGCCGAGAAAATGGACTTTTTTGAGGCGTACAGTCAGCGAAATGATGATTACTACCTGACCGAAAGAACGGACAAGCAGAAAGCAGAATGGAAGTTACAGCGATATTTGCAGGATTATCTGGCTTGTGTACGCTCTGTAGATGACAGCGTTGGTGATATCTATCAATACCTTGAAGATCACGGATTATTGGATAATACCATCGTCATTTATACCTCCGATCAGGGATTTTTTCTTGGGGAACACGGCTGGTTTGACAAGCGGTGGATGTACGAGGAATCTTTCAGAATGCCACTGATGATTCGGCATCCCGATCACCTGACGGGCAAACGTATTGAGCAGCTTACCCAAAATATTGATTTCGCTCCGACGATTCTTGAAATGGCTGGTGTAGCATCGCCAAAACCAATGCACGGGCTTTCGCTGATGCCCTTGATTGCTCAAGATACCGAGAGCCAAAATCAATGGCGTTCTTCGCTGTATTACCACTTTTATGAGTTTCCGGGATTCCATAGTGTTCAGGCACATCATGGGGTACGAACCGATCGCTATAAGCTGATTCATTTTTATCAGACCAACGAGTGGGAGATGTTCGACCTCGAAAAGGACCCGACGGAAATGAATAATATCTATAATAATGAATCCTACCATCATCAGCGGGCACAATTACAGCAGGAGCTTGATCGACTGGTGGGGGAGTACCAAGTACCTGACCACTTAATGCAATAAATTTTAATCGTTTACCTCCATATTTTTAAGGGCTGACCTCCCTTGAGGATATTAAAAATCAACGAATGAAAAACCGTTTTAGAAGTCTGCTTTTAGGTGGCCTCTCGATGCTCGGGCTAAGTGCTATGGCGCAGCCACAACTCGACCCCACCTACTGTAATCCTCTTAATGTCGATTACACCTATATGATCTACAATTCTCATCGAGATATTTCCTACCGTTCAGGCGCGGATCCCGCAGCAGTGGAATTTCGAGGGGAATACTATATGTTCGTGACCCGATCAATGGGCTACTGGCATTCTACGGATTTGGTCAACTGGGATTTTATCACCCCTGAAAACTGGTATTTCCAGGGATCAAACGCACCAACGGCCATCAATTATAAAGATTCGGTTCTTTATGTGGCAGGTAACCCTTCGGGTTCGATGTGTATCCTGGCGACTGACAATCCTAAAAAGGGCGACTGGAAACCATCGGAAACTATTTTACATAATCTTCAGGATCCGGAATTATTTATTGACGATGACGGTTCGGCTTATATGTACTGGGGCTCATCAAATGTTCACCCGATCCGTGCCAAGAAGCTGAATAAAGATCACCGTTTCGCCCCTGACGATCAGGTGCATGAATTATTCAACCTCGTAGAGGAGGAACATGGATGGGAGCGTTTCGGCGAAAATAATTTTCACCCAACGCTTAAAGAGGGGTATATTGAAGGGCCTGCCATGACCAAACACAATGGTAAATATTACCTGCAATATGCCGCACCGGGGACGCAATTCAATGTGTATGCTGATGGCGTTTATGTGGGCGACACCCCCCTCGGCCCCTGGAAATATATGGAAAGCAACCCAATGTGTATGAAGCCTGGTGGTTTTATCAATGGCTCAGGGCATGGTACTACCATGAAAGACAAGCACGGGCAATACTGGCATTTTGCGTCAATGGCACTGGCCTCCAACTCCCACTGGGAGCGTCGTTTGTGTATGTTCCCGACCTATTTTGATGCCGATGGCCTGATGCACAGCGACACCCAGTATGGCGATTACCCTCGCTATGGTGCCGACCACCCTACAAAAGCAGGGCAGTTCACCGGTTGGATGCTCCTTTCCTATAACAAGCCTGCAAAAATTTCTTCCTCATTGCTGGAAATCAACAAGAGTACGGCAACAGATGGTGACTATATTGTGGATACCCTGCATGCAGTACAGAACAACAAAGGCGAACTTTTCACAAAAGTCCTGACCGATGAAAATTCAAAATCCTACTGGGTGGCAGAAAGTAACGATGATCAGCAGTTTGTAGAAATCGACCTGCAGAAAGTCAGTACCGTAAGGGCGTTGCAAATTAACTTCCATGACCACGAATCGGGCTTGTATGGCCGACCAAAAGACCTGCGCCACCAGTACACGGTAGAACATTCGCTGGATGGTAAAAACTGGGAGATCCTCATTGATAAATCCAATAACTGGAAGGACGTTCCCAACGATTATATCGCTTTGCCACAGGCCGTAAAAACGCGATATATTCGCTACAACAACGTGCATGTGCCTACGCCGTATTTCGCACTTTCTGAATTGCGGGTATTTGGGCTGGCCGAAGGCAGAAAGCCGGCAAAAGTGAAGCAATTTAATTTTGACCGTTCTGCAGATCCACGTGAGGTGGTGCTCAACTGGGCAAAAGACAAAAATGCAACAGGCTATAATATTAAATGGGGAATTGCACCCGATAAGCTGTATCAGTCGTGGTTGGTGTACGACCGCAATGAGATCAAAATTCCTTCCCTTGACAAAGGAACGACCTATTATTTCAGTATTGAGGCTTTTAATGAAAGCGGGATTTCTACGCCTACCACCCCTGTAATGGTGAAATAAAGGCAGCAACCTGTGCTGTTCAAAGCATGAGGAGGGCATGTCCACTGTAACGCAAGCCTTTTTTGTGCTAACAATTCAGGCTTGTAGCATTCCAATAAATCATCAAAACGGCTGTTGACAATTTTGTGAACAGCCGTTTTTCTTTCCATCCATCCCTGAAACAGCCGCTTCTCCTGAGGGCGGAATGCAGGGCACTAAATTTATTTTAATCCGCCGCCTATTTTTGTGTGATTTTTGTGATAACATGTATAAAAGTCATAGTCCTTCTATTTTAAAGGATTTACATTTGCCAAATGAGGGTGCACTTAAATTGAGGCGCCATTAATAATATTGATGATGAATACAGCGATTAAAATTAACCCGTTACTTGGTTTGATTGGTACGTGGCAAGGCGATAAAGGCCTTGATCTTGCGCCTAAACCTGTGGAAGATGAACGTAACCCTTATTACGAAACCTTGATCATTGAACCTGTTGATATTGCTATAGAAAATGCAGAAACGCAGGAACTTACTGCCGTAAAATATTTTCAGGTGGTACGTGAAAAATCCAACGACAAAGTATCTCATAACGAGGTTGGCTACTGGATTTGGGACAATAACACCGATACCATCATGTGTTCTTTGTCTATTCCTCGAGGCTTGAGTCTTGTGGCAGGCGGTGAGTTCACAGCCAACGAAGCCGGAGACGTGAGCATCGAAGTCAATGCCAAAGATGGTGATGCAGAGTGGGGGATTGTTCAGTCGCCATTTTTGAAGGAAAAAGCGCGCACTTTATCTTTCAAGCGTACTTTTAAGGTCGAAGGCAACAAACTGACTTATAAGCAGGAAATGGAATTGGCCATTTACAACAAATCTTTCAACCATGTTGATTCCAACGTGCTGACAAAGGTGGACTAACCGATAAATTCCCCGTCAATTTTTGTATTGACGGGGATTTTTTTGCCCAAATTTTTTTCGTTGACCACCTTTTACCTTTCATCCTATCTTTCAGACCGTTGGTTGATGATTTTTTTTTCTGCGCATATACTTTTGTTTCTTCGTATATGCACAATTCCAAATTTATTTCTGTGAATCGATATTTCTTATCCCTGCTGATCCTATGGAGTGTGGTCAGTGGTTATCATGACCTTTATGCCCAGGCACCAGGCGGAAAAAATGGCCGACAGTTGCCCCCCATCAGCGAACGACCAAAAATTGGAACCCTCTCCGGTACGGTCGTCAGTCCTGAAGGCGCACCTTTGCCTTTTGCAACCATTTCCCTTTTTGATGCGCAAAATATAGATCAGCTCGTCGACGGCACCATCGCCGACGATAAAGGCAAGTTCCTGATGACCAACATTCCTGCAGGTATTTTTAAAGTGAAAATACAGAGTATGGGTTTCGAGGAAATGATGCTTGATCATCCGGTCAAGTTTTTTCCTAAAAGCTCACCGGAGGTAAAATTAGGCATGGTTAAATTGAAGGAAGCAGTAAAAGAGCTCGATGGCGTAACTGTGGAAGCCGAAAAGGAATTATTTGTACAGAGCATCGACCGGCAAACTTATGCAGTGGGCAGTGACCTTTCTGCTGAGGGTGGGGTCGCGCAGGATGTATTGCAGAATATCCCCATGGTCGAGATCGACAACGATGGTAATATCTCTTTGCGGGGAAGTGAAAACGTCCGCATTCTGATCAATGGAAAACCTTCCGATTTGATGGGCAGTGACCCTGCTACTTTGATGGAGCAAATCCCCTCAAACCTCATTGATAAGGTCGAGGTGATCACCAACCCTTCGGTAAAATTCAGCCCTGAAGGTTCCGCAGGAATTATTAATGTGGTATTGAAAAAAGACAAAAAAGGTGGTGCCTATGGTGGCGTAACGGCCAGTGCGGGTTCTTATGATAATTACGGCTTGTCGGTGAATGGTAATTCCTATAAAGGGGGGCTGAGCCTTACAGGAAGTTACAGTTTCAGGCAGCGCAACCGACTCATGGATCAAACGGTTGATCGCGTGAATTTGGGTGCAGCTGGCGATACCACGTCATTTTTGCATCAGTTTGCCAACAACAACAGGGGCATGAAATCCCACATGTTCAACCTCGGCGCTGAATATTCCTTCGGAAAGAATGTATTGGGTGTCTCTGGTGGATTGAATTTTTCCGACCGACCTTCCACCAATGTACTGAGCTCAACGGTTACCGATATCAATGGTCAGCAGAGTTCAAGCAATCAGGTTTCTACAACCGACAACAATGGATTGACCACCAATTTAGGCCTGGATTACGAACGCAAATTTGATCAGGCCGGCCGGTCATTAAAGGCAACCCTGAGTTATTCAAGCACCAACGAAACACAGCATGCTTATTTTGGTGTGCGGGAGCGCAATGACCTTGATATTGCCCGTGAAAATGTGAATTTTCAGCTTGATTACGTGCATCCGATTTCCTCCAAGTGGAATGCAGAAATGGGTTGGCAGTCCACCTATATCGAAAATAATCAGCTGACTTCAGTTTTTACCGCAAGTGGCGATAGCCTCGCAGCAGACCCTAACCGTTCCAACCGTTTCATTTATTCGGAGCAAATCAATTCGATATATGGGGTAATGAATGGTAAGCTCACAGACAAGTGGAGAATGCAGGCAGGATTGCGGGTAGAGCAGGCGCATATTTCGGCAGATCAGGTGCTGGAATCTGGTACTGATAAATACCCAAATGACTATTTCGCTTTTTATCCATCCATTCATATGGATTATAAATTGTCAGAGAAAAATCAGCTGAAGGCCAGCTATTCCCGACGGGTTTCAAGACCACGCGGAAGGCAGTTAAATCCTTTTGAAGATCGATCGAACGAGCTGGTGATCCGTAAGGGAAATCCTACGCTGAGCCCTTCGTTTACCGATAGTTATGAAGCAGGATTTACGCATCAAATGAACTGGGGAACGCTGAGTTCTGTCGCTTATTACCGTCATGCTACCAACGAAATTTCGCGGATTACCTACCGAGAAGGGGATGCGGTGTATAACACCTATGGCAATTTGGCGACCTCGCAGAATGCAGGAATAGATGTGAACTTAATGGCAAGACCTACCGAATGGTGGCGACTGATGCTCGGCGGAAGTGCCTATTACCAATACATGGATCCAAAGTCAGATTCCACCCTGACCATCGTTGAAGGAATGGTCTATGCCCTGAATATCAACAGTACATTCAATTTATGGAAGGGCGCCTCTTTACAGGCGATGGCGCGTTATTCCTCAGGAAGAGAAATTACCAACGGAGAACGATCTCACTTCCTTTTCAGTAATGTTGCCCTGAAACAAAAAATGCTCGACGGAAAATTGTCAGCGACATTGAAAGTCAACGATCCTTTCGACTTAATGAAATTTACCATCAGCACCTGGGATCCGATGTATTATCAGGACATGGAGCTGAATATGCTTGCCCAGACCGTGAACCTGTCCTTGAGCTATAATTTTGGGAAGTCCAACAAAAAGACCTCCCGTAAACGCCAGGGAAATGGGGAGTCCTCAGGTGGGGGAATGGAAATGGATTATTGATGAAAGAAATATCGTCAACGGTTTCCTTTTGGCGCCATCAAGAGGCTTGCTTGTGCCGATGGTAATCAATATGTTCTGATGACAGTTTCTTCGTACTCCACCAATTGCATTTGATCGGAAGTGAAGAGGAAACACAAATCCAATGCGCCTTGACGCAATAATGAAAGCACCAGCTATCCACTGGTGCTTTTTTATGTGCCCAAATTAAAGCCCTGAAGTTTCGGTCAGCATTGCCCGCTTCAGCCCATGGAAAAGCACACCCGATGATTGATTTTAGTTGGGACAACGATAGACCACCATCAGGTTTAATTCAGTCTCAGCACAGTTGATGCCGATCGTTCATGGAACCCCAAAGGTGAGTCGGCATGCTGATCAAAGAATAATTCATGCTGTTCAAACGGTCATTTTTTCGATCGATAGGAAAATATATTTAAGTGATTATGATATCAGGAAGCCTGAAACCGGTGGGTTACATTTTTGGTTGATTGGGTTACATTTTTGATTGGTTGGGTTACATTAATAATTATTTTATGTTTTTTTAAGATTTCGAGCAAATTGGTTTTTCAATTTAAATTCTCTAAAAAGCGTGTTTTAGAGCCAAATAGGGCAATTTCTCATTTGTTATTTTATGGAAAATCAAATTTCTTAATGGAAATACAAAGTTTTTAGAATTTAAAACTTATTGTACTTTTGTATCGGTCATTAGATCAAAGTAGCTACTTTTTTATTTTCCCCAATTTATTTTTTCATGAATGATCCAAATTATACTATGAAGGTTAGGCATAACTTAAGACCCCTATTAATCCTTTGCTTGCTGACATTTACAGCAATGCAAGCTATGGCACAGGTAACGATCCGAGGGATGGTGAAGGGCGCCAGCGACAACGCACCAATTCTTGGCGCAAACGTTGTTGAAAAAGGTACCACTAACGGTGCGATCACAGATTTCGACGGCGCATTTTCTTTCACCCTCGAAGGTGAAAACCCTTCTATTGTGATTTCTTATGTGGGCTATAAGCCGCAAACGATTGCAGTTGGGAATCAAACAAAATTCGATATTTCTCTTGAAGAGGATGTCGAAACACTGGAAGAACTGGTGGTTATCGGTTACGGTGTTCAGAAAAAATCAGTCGTAACCGGGGCGATTGCTTCTGTTTCTCCTGAAGAGATTACCGCTACACCGATCGCCAAAGTAGAGCAAGCCTTACAGGGGCGTTCGGCGGGTGTGTTCGTAGCCACCAACTCTGGTGCGCCAGGTTCGGGTGTTTCGATCCGCGTTCGTGGGGTCGGGACAAACGGGGACTCTTCTCCCTTGTACATTGTAGACGGATTGGTGGTTGCCAACCTGAACAATGTTAACCCTAACGACATCGTTTCCATGGAAGTCCTTAAAGATGCCGCTTCGGCAGCAATCTACGGTTCTCGTGGTGCGAACGGGGTTGTTTTGGTACAGACCAAATCTGGAAAAGCAGGTACCATGAAAGTGGACTACGATGGTTACTTCGGTGTTCAGAATGCCTGGAAAAAAGTGGGCGTACTGAATTCGAGAGAATACATGACCATGCACAACGAAGCATTATACAATGATGGTGGTGCTCCTAAATTTTCGCCTGAGCAAATTGCCAACCCTTCGGCAAACACCGATTGGCAAGATCAGATTTTCTCGAACAATGCACCGATCCAAAGTCACTCGATTTCTTTGAGTGGGGGTAGTGAAAAATCTACTTTCTCTTCCAGTATCGGTTATTTCGGCCAAACGGGTATTGTTGCTGGAGACAAGTCCAATTATAGCCGTTTGAATTTGCGTTTGAATTCTGAGCATAAAGTAAACAAGCGTGTAACGGTTGGTCAGAATTTAGGAATTATCATGTCGCAGTCAGCAGGGATTCAAGAGCAATCAGAATTTGGTTCTATTTTGGGCGCTGCCTTAATGCACGATCCCCTTACGCCAGCATTGATTACCGACCCTGAAGTATCGAAAACTTACGATGCATTGCCACACTTCCCTGTTCAAAACAGCAACGGGCAGTATTATGGTATTTCTGAGCAGGGACTTCGTGAAATCGCCAACCCATTGGCAAGAATCGAGAACACCAATCAGTTATATGAAGACCGCACCATTCAGGGTAATATCTTCGCAAAAGTGGACATGATGAAAGGGTTGTCATTCAAAACGGACATCGGTTTTAACTGGTGGAATTCACAAAATAGAAGTTTCACTCCTGAAGCCTATTATAATGAGGTGAACTACACAGGACTGAACAGTGCATGGCAGGAAGCCCAGTCGAATGAATACTGGCAGTGGGAGAATGTCTTGACTTACAATACTACCGTTGATAAGCACTCATTTGGTGGTATCTTGGGAACCACCGCCATGATTAACAAGGGGCAGGCCATTACAGGTACACGTTCCAATATCAACCCTGCAGGCTGGGACACAGGCTGGTTGGGCAATGGTGCCGACGATGAAACACAGAAATCTGGTGGATGGTATTACGAAAACCGTCTGTTGTCTTTCTTCGGTCGTGCCAATTATGATTACGATGAGCGCTATATGGTAACCGCAACAGTTCGTTATGATGGTTCTTCAAGATTCGGTCAGAACAATCAGTTTGGTTTCTTCCCTTCTGTTTCTGCAGGTTGGAACGTTCACAACGAGGAATTCTTCAACGTAAAAGCGATCAACCACCTGAAAGTTAGAGGTTCATGGGGACGCGTAGGTAATGAGAATATCGGTAACTTCGGATATTTATCAACGGCAGGCCGCACCATTCCTTATCCTATTGCAGGATCACCAGTAAATGGTATTGCCATCAACCGCCCATCGAATGCAGATTTGAGATGGGAGTCTTCGGAGCAGTCAAACATTGGTTTCGACATGGGACTATTGGATGACAAATTCACCATGACAGTTGAATATTACAGCAAAATCACCAAAGACCTTTTGGCGGACCGTCCTCAACCAGACTACACCGGGCAGGATTACCCAATTGCCAACCTGGGAACAGTACAAAATCAGGGATTGGAATTGAGTGCTCAGTATCGCAAAAATGAAGGTGAGTTCAACTTCGATATCGGTGGTAATGTGGCTTTCAACCAAAATAAGGTAACTGCCCTTGACAACCAAAACGGTTATGTTCCAGGATATACACCTTTTGCCTACGACGGTGGTACCCGTATGGAAATTGGACATACTTTGCCTTATTTCTTCGGATATAAAACCAATGGAATTTTCCAGAATGCAGAGGAAATTGCCAGCTATGTGAATGCCGAAGGCCAGCAGTTGCAGCCAGATGCACAGCCAGGTGATATCCGCTTTGTGGATGTGAATAATGACGGCTCAATTGATGCCGACGACCGTACCAATATCGGTAACCCAATTCCAACCATCACTTATGGTATGACTTTCAATGCCACCTATAAGCACTTCGATTTCATGATGTTCTGGCAAGGGGTTGCAGGTAACGAAATTGCCAATGTAAACCGCCGCCTGGATTTGGACGGACAAAATTACAGCACAAGAACGCTGAACCGCTGGACGGGCGAAGGAAGCTCAAACAATTACCCTCGCTCTACTTACACCGATGCCAACGGGAACTACAGCCGCCTGAACGATATGGTTCATATTGAAAATGGCGCTTACCTTCGCCTGAAGAACATTCAGCTTGGTTATACCTTACCTGAAGCGGTGGCCGCTAAAGTAGGTGCTGACCGTGTGCGTGTGTATGTATCAGCACAAAACCTGTTCACCATTACTGAATACTCAGGATTTGATCCAGAGATTGGTGGTACTTGGTGGGGTGACTTCGGTATCGACCGTGGTGTTTACCCTCAGGCAAAAACATTCTTGATGGGATTGAATGTATCCTTTTAATTCAATTTTTTAAAACTCAGAAAGATGATCAATTTAAGATATATCGTTTGTGGCCTACTGATGATGGCCATGGGCATGAGTTCATGCTCTTCGTTCTTATCATTGGATCCTACGGATTCGGTAACGGAGGACAATTTTTACCAAAACAGGGATCACGCATACACAGCACTGATCGGTATTTATGAACCATTGCGTTCAGATTTTACCATCACTTATAATCCTATTGCCCTTTCAAGTGACATCCAGAGTGATGACGCCTATGTAGGCGGAGGATCTGCTTCGGATATGATCAACTGGCAGCGTATGGCGCGCTTCAATGCCCGCCCTCAGGAAGATGCTGTCCGTGGTATCTGGAAGAAATGTTACCGTGGGATTTCCCGTGCCAACATGATGCTTGCCAAATACGATGGCATCACTTTTAAAACTACGGAAGAAACAGACAAGAATAATTTTAAAGGGGAAACACTCTTTTTAAGAGGGCACTACTACTTTGAACTGTTGCGTTTCTTTGAAAATGTTCCGTTGATTACTTCGCCTTTGTATTCTGATGACTGGACAAACTCAACGCAGGAAGATCCTAAATTGGTTTATGCACAGGCCACCACAGATATGCTTGACGGTATGGCCCTGATGGGCGATGCAGTAAGCGCGGATCAGTCGGGACGTTTGAGCAAATGGGCCGCCAAAGCAGAATTAGTGAAAATGTTCCTGTTTTACACAGGCTACTATAACGAATCGGCATTGCCTACGGCAGATGGTGGTACTTTCACCGCCGCTGATGCCATGGCGATGGCTGACGATGTAATTGCCAATTCTGGTGCTGCCCTGATGGACGATTTCGCGACTTTGTTCACTGCGGAAGGAAATTTCTGTAAAGAAGCCTTGTTCGATATTCCTTTCGTGGACAACAACTCAGGCTCATGGAATGATACCGATATGGGGAACTACCAATGTGCGATGAGTGGCCCTCGTGGCTGGAACAATAGCCTCTTGGCCGATGGCTGGGGATTTGGTACCGTAACGGCGAATTTGGTCAATCAATTTACGGACGAAGATTTACGTGCCAAAAGCACTTTCATCAGTGCCGAAGATTTGATTCAGATGGAGCTTGACGCTGGCGCAGACCCTAACAGCCTGAGCCTTCAGCCTTCTTTCACCAACACCGGTTATTTCGCTTTCAAATATACAACGCATGCCGCAAATAAGCCTGCCGCTAACTTCCCAAATAACTGGGGGCAAAACATCCACTATATCCGTTTGGCAGATGTTTACCTGATGGCGGCGGAACTACACCTGAAAAATGGTGGAAGCAAAGCGGCAGAATATGTGAATATTGTACGTGAGCGAGCGGGTTTGTCGGATCTTACGGCGGTAACAATGGATGACATCATGTCGGAGCGCCGCAAGGAACTTGCAATGGAAGGCCACCGTTACTTTGATTTGTTGCGTCAGGGACTTGAGGTCGCCAAAACACAAATCGAGAAAAAAGCGGAAGGCCTGCAAGCACCAACAATGGAAGATTTCCCTGCTACGGGAAGAAACAGCGCAGATGCTGATTATGCAGTAACTTTTGACTTGACAAAGCGTGGTTTCTGGCCGATCCCTCAAAATGAGATCGACCTGAACAGCAACCTCAAGCAAAACGACGGTTATTAATCAAGTGCCATTTTTTAAATGAACCAACATGAAATTTATAAATAAAATAAGCCTATTCTTCCTCTGTGTGATGGCGTGGAACGCCTGTTCTCCTTATGAGGAAAGCAGACCTTCGCTTGGTGATCAAATTACGGAGGATCAAATATCTTTCGCTATTGATGACAGCGATCCCAACCAGCCTGTATTCACCAACACCTCAGCAACGGGCTTCAAAGCCATCTGGGATTTGGGGAATGGAACTTCTGCCGCTGGCGAAACAGCGCAGGGAATGTACCCCTCAAAAGGGGATTATGACATCACCCTCAAGGTGATCAGTGCAGGAGGAGAAGCACAGAAAACCATCGTGTATAATGTGCCGAAAGATGATCCCTCGCTATTGGATCGTGAAGATTACAACTTCCTGACAGGTGGTGGTAGCGCATTGAATGGTAAAAACTGGAAGTGGGATCACACCATGCCAGCACATATGGGCATCGGACCTCCAGATGGTACCACGCCAGAGTGGTGGGCAGCATCTCCTGATCAAAAAGCTGGGTTGGGTGCTTATGATGATGTTTTGAACTTCTCTATTTTTGGTTTTGCTTTTGACTTGGAAAACAATGGCGATACCTATGTGAAGGATTATATGAAAGATGAATTTCTGTCGATGGGCGGTACTATTGTTCAAGAGGATGATGACATCACTTTTGATATTGATCTGAACACTGAAGGCTGGGGATGGGCAATCTCTGACCGTGACGGAAAGAAATTTTTGACCTTTACCAATGGCGCCTTTCCTTCATGGCATGTTGGAGGAAATCAGGAGTTTGAAGTAATGCTTCTGACAGAAGATGAATTGCAATTGCGTACGATTGGTCAGGATGGAAATGCCTGGTACATGAATTTCATTCGTGAAGGCTTTGAGCATCCAGAAGTTCCTGAGGTTGAAAAACCTTTGGAAGCAAATGATATCTTCGACGATTTCGACGGCAACAGTAACATTGCCTGGATCTTGGAAACAGAAGAATTTGCAACTTATGATAACCCACGTCCTGCAGGAATTAACACTTCTCCGAAGGTGGCAAAATATACAAGAACTGGAGATAACGAATGGGCGAATGTTCAGTTTGAGTTAGCCTACCGTATGGATCTTTCTACAAGAAATACATTTAAGCTGAAAGTTTTATTGCCAGACTACAATGATTATGAATCAGAAAATGGCGGAACGATCGGTGGTAAATTGCAGAAAGTCGTTGCTCTGAAACTTCAGGACTCTAAACACCCTTCTCCTTGGGAAACACAGGTAGAGATCGTGCAAACAGTTGCTGATGAAGACCTTGGGAAGTGGGTAGAACTGACTTTCGATTTTAGCAGTGTGAAAGAGGCCACTAATTTTGATAAAGTGGTATTGCAATTTGGTAGTGAAGGGCATAAGAACTCAGGGATTTTCTTCCTGGATGATTTTAAATTGTTGTAATTAAATAAGGGGACTGTCGCACAACTCAATGCTGTGAAGCTAACACAAAGGATTATTAAGTAAGCTGTAGGGATGCACCTGTGTGTGTATCCAAACTATCCCAAACTTGTGATAATTTGGGCAGACACATAGGTCGGCCCGTACAGTGAACCAAATAGAATTTCAGAGAATAACATTAATTTGTGCTTGTGCAACAGTCCCTTTTCTTTAAATTTTTTATTGATGAAAAGGGTTTTTGTAAGTTTAGGAATAATGGTGGCGGCATTGCTTACGGCATGTTCACCACAAAAAGAGCAGACGGTGGTGCAGGCTTCCGTTGGTGGGTTTGAAGTAGCGCAAAATACTGAAACCAAGATTGACGAGTTGCTCCAAAAAATGACCTTGGAAGAGAAGGTGGGGCAAATGGCGCAGGTAACTTTGGATGTATTGACTGAAGGGGAGAATGAGTTTGTCAGTAATGAACCATTGGTGCTCGATAAGAAAATCGTAGCCACAGCTTTCGAAAAATATAAAATTGGTTCGGTGCTGAATACGGCCAACAACCGTGCACGTACGCCTGAAAAATGGAATCAAATTATCAGTCAGTTGCAAGCGGCTTCAATCAAAGCAACAGGTATCCCGATGATCTATGGTATTGATGCCATTCATGGGGCCACCTATACGGCTGGGGCGACTTTCTTCCCACAACAAGTGGGCGTAGGGGCGACTTTCAACAAGCAAGTAGCAGTGGATGCTGGTCAGGTAACGGCCTACGAAACGCGTGCTTGTGGTATTCCATGGACCTTCTCTCCGGTATTGGATTTGGGACGTGATGCACGTTGGGCACGTATGTGGGAAACATTCGGTGAAGATGTTCATTTGGTGAGTGTGATGGGTGCTGGCCTGATTGAAGGGTACCAGGGTGACAAAAATCAGATGGATGATCCGAACCATTTGGCGTCTTGCTTGAAACACTATTTGGGTTATTCTTCTTTCTCTGGAAAAGACCGTACGCCGGCTTACATTCCTGAGAATGAGTTGAGAGAAAGATATTTGGTGCCATTCCAAAAAGCCGTTGCGCAGGGCGCAGCGACTGTAATGGTAAATTCAGGCGTGATCAACGGTACGCCCGTGCATGCGAACTACAATTTGCTGACGACCCTTTTGAAAAAAGAAATGGGTTTTGAAGGTTTGGTAGTTACCGACTGGGCAGATATCGAAAACTTGCACAACCGTGATAAAGTAGCCAAAACACAAAAAGAGGCAGTGAAAATGTCGATCAATGCGGGTGTGGATATGTCGATGATCCCTTACAACTTCGCTTTCTGCGATTATTTGATCGAATTGGTGAACGAAGGCGAAGTGCCAATGTCAAGAATTGACGATGCGGTTCGTCGTGTGTTGCGTGTGAAGTTTGCTTTGAACTTGTTTGAAAAGCCAGTAACCAAATTGGCAGATTATCCTGATTTCGGATCAAAGAAATTTGAAGACAAAGCGTTGAATGCAGCGGCGGAGAGTATCACTTTGTTGAAAAACGAAAAAGCGGTATTGCCATTGAAAGCCAACGCAAAAGTATTGGTAACAGGACCGAATGCCAACAACATGAGAACCTTGAATGGTGGTTGGTCATATTCTTGGCAAGGAGAAAAAGTTCACGAATTTGCTGATAAGTATTCGACGATTTTGGAAGCGATGCAAGATGCATTCGGTAAGTCGAACGTCAAGTATGCTGCGGGTGTAAATTATAATTTCGAAGGAAGTTATATGGAAGAAAAAGACATCAACATTGCTGCGGCAGTTCGTGCAGCAAGAGGTGTTGATGCGATTGTACTTTGTTTGGGAGAAAATACTTACACCGAGAAGCCGGGTGATTTGCATGACTTGTACATCTCGGATAATCAGCAAAAATTGGCTGAAGCCATGGCCAAAACAGGCAAGCCAGTGATCTTGGTATTGAATGAAGGCCGTCCTCGTTTGGTAAGCAAGTTTGTGGATAAAATGGATGCCGTTGTTCAGACTTACCTTCCAGGTAACTTCGGTGGGGTAGCTTTGGCCAAAATCTTGAAAGGTGAAATCAACCCATCAGGTAAATTGCCTTACACTTACCCTAAGTATCCTAACACTTTGATTACTTACGATTTCAAACCGGCAGAAAATCAGGAGAAAATGTCAGGGATGTATGATTATGAGTCGTTCCTGGATATCCAGTGGCCATTCGGCTTTGGTTTGAGCTACACAACTTTTGAGTACAGCAACCTGCAATTGAACCAAAAAGATTTCAAAGTAGGCGATACGGTTGAAGCTTCGGTAACGGTAACCAATACCGGTAAAGTAGCAGGTAAAGAAGCCGTATTGTTATTCACCAAAGATCATTTTGCTACAATTACACCAGACGTTAGCCGTTTGAGAGCTTTTGATAAAATCAGCTTGAATGCAGGCGAAAGCAAAGTGCTTACTTTCAAAGTACCGGTAAAAGATTTGGCTTTCATCAATGCAGACAATGTACCTGTGGTTGAAGAAGGAAAATTCAGCTTGGGTATCGGTTCTGAGCAGGTAGATTTCAATGTGTCTGAAACAAAGGTAGTCGGTAAAACGAATCCTGTGCTTTAAAAAAATTAGCACTATAACACTATAACACTATATCACTATCGCGAGACTCCGTCTCGTGATAGTTTGAAAGGTGTAATGATTTGTCCACAGATTACATAGATTTCCACAGATTTTTTTTGAAGAGATCTATTCAGCTGTTGTCACAAATCATTAATATAAATTAGGTTGTCGAATATTTTTGTACCTATCGGTACGGACGTTGCATGCAACATCCCTACGGCAGTAGAAGTCCTGTTATTGGACAGGGTGATAGCATATTTTCAACAGGCAAAATATAAATAATCATGGTAATCCTTTAAATCAAGGTAATCATGGTCTTTAACATCCTATTAATACTACCATCAGTTCAAGCGTCCCGCTTGGACTAACTTTATAAAGTCCTTTGATCCAGGCGGGATGCTTGAACCAAAGTATACAACGAATTCAATTTTCTAAAAGATCCATCTGATATCAGCTGTGAGTGCTGCCGAATGGTGGCCTTGCAGCTGTTTTTTTTGTGCTGAACCGGTTTTCATCTTAGGCAAAAAAGATGCTGTTCTTTAAATCTCATGATTAAGCAGGGCTGTTGCGGGAGGTTTTGAAACATTCATTAGTGTGCTTCATGCCATTGCACAGCCTTTAAATTTTTTAAAACACATCCTATGAAAAAACTTTTTACACTACTTTTTATTTGTTGCGCCAGCCAATGGGCATCGGCGCAATCTGATGAATTCCCGCAATTGCTATGGGCGGATGAATTTAACGGTTCAGGCTTGCCCGATGCAGATGCCTGGAATTATGACCTCGGTGATGGTGGCTTTGGGAACAATGAATTACAAAACTATACCAACAATTTACAAAATGTAAAAATGGAGGCGGGCTTGCTGAAGATCACCGCCAAAAAGGAATCCTATGGTTACAGTTCTGCGCGGATAAAAACCCAGGGGCAGAAAAATTTCACCTACGGACGTGTTGAAGTCCGCGCCAAACTGCCAAAAGGCAGAGGTACCTGGCCAGCCATCTGGATGCTGGGCGAGAACATCAGTTCGGTAGGGTGGCCTGCCTGTGGTGAAATTGACATCATGGAATATGTTGGTTTTGAGCCTGGCATTGTGCATTCATCCACGCACACGCCAAGCAGTTACGGGGCGACCGTGAACACGCAAAAATACACACTGAGCACGGCAGAGTCGGCTTTTCACAATTATATTCTGGAGTGGACAGAAACCGCACTGAAATTTTATGTGGATGATGAGTTGATTTACACTTATGCACCTGCGGTTCGAAATGCAAGCACCTGGCCATTTGACAAGCCCCATTTCATCATTCTGAATCTTGCAATCGGTGGAACTTGGGGTGGAGCTCAGGGCGTTGATGATAGCATTTTTCCGCAGCAACTTCTCGTGGATTATGTTCGGGTTTATGGAAAAGTTCAGGCACCTGAAATTCAGGGAGCAACGATTATTGAAGCGGAATCGGAGCAAACTTTTACCGTGGCGACTATGGACGATGCCGATTACGAATGGGTCGTGCCGACAGGCGTGGAAATTTTGCAGGGACAGGGAACAGGCACAGTTCAGGTGAAATGGCATGGTGAAAGCGATGTGATCAAACTGAAGATGACGCACGATAATGAAGTCTATTGGTCAGAGCACGCAGTTACTGTAAAAAAAAAGCCGACGGGACACGTTTTTGACCTTTCCTTAAATCAATGGGAAGTATCGGACAAACATCTGGGGGAAATAGCAGTGAATGCCACTGCTGAAGAGGCTACGATTGATTTTGACATCACGCAACCGAGTAGCATCCCTTATCTTGATCTAACATTCAATGCACTTTTCGACCTGTCGGAAGATGCATTGATGTCCATCGATATTGCCACGACCGACGCACCCGCCAACATGAGAATCGACTGGATCGACCATAGTGGGCAGGTGTTTAGTAATGGCGAGGTTTTTAATACTGAACAGTGGGCTATGGACGGGCAGTTTCATCGTCTGCACCACAATTATGCATCGCTGATGGCGGCACATAGGAATTTTGATTTTACACAGGTCAAAGGGTTACGGTTTTACCTGAATTATGGTGCTTTTGCCGAGGCAAAATCTGGGCAGATAAAAGTAAAGGGACTCAAGTTTGAGCCTGCGGAAAACCTACAACTGCCCGCAGCGGTGGAAAACTCAGCCGTCGAAGAATTAGCGGGGCAGGGTGTATTAGTCAGCTGGTTGTCCGTCGGGGATTGGGTGAAAGGGACGAAAATTTTACGCAGCAGAAAAGGCGATAACGACGCCCCAATGAGTATCGACCTACCAACAGGGCAGCAATCTTTTCTTGATGAGGCTGTAAAGAATGGTAAAACCTATGATTATTCCATCGTTCAATTTAATCAGCTTGGAGAAGGGGAAGCCGTTGAACTTCAGTCGATCACCGTCGAGCATATGCCATTAAGCTCGGCGATCAGTTCAGACCTAAAAGTTTATCCAAATCCATGCGACCAAAGCCTGATAATTGAAGGCAACTGGGGAGGGAATCAATATGAAATATGCAATGTTTTAGGTAAATTGCAACAATCATCAACTGTTCCGCAAAATGGTGAAATTTTCACTGGAGAACTCACACCAGGCCTCTATTGGTTAAGACTGATCCTGCAGGATGGCCGAGTGGTGTACACTAAATTTTTGAAGCGGGGATAGGCAAAATGTACTGAGGGATATGCGTTTTTTATTCATTTTTTTTAATCTTTTACTGACGGTTTTTTCGGTAACTGCCGCGGCAGATACGGACGGCAACCATGTGGTGCCTTCGGCAGATATGCAATATTATTTTGATGCAGAATCAAAAATTGGGGTGGATCGTGCCCTGGAATTATTGCATCAGGGGAAGTTTAAAAAATTTCAGGAAGAACCCGCCTTCGCTGCCGCAGGGCATGGAAGTTACTGGGTAATTTTTCGCCTGCCCAACGATCAGCTCTATCGTGCGCCGCAAACCCTCGAAGCCATTGATTCGCATATCGATCATCTTCATGCTTATTTTTATCGTGACGGACAATTGTACGATCAAGGGGTGTCGGGCTATTGGTATCCTTTTGAACGCAAACCTTCCTATCACAAAAATTTCATCTATTCTGTTACGCCTGAAATGGTGCGTGGCAACCTGAATAAAAAGGGGCTGTATTTTATTGCGGAGGTATCTTCTTCCAAATATTCTCCTTTGATCTTCAAACTGAGAAATACCGAATTTCAGATTGCCTACAGCACCAACGAATATTTTTTCCTCGGCCTGTTCTATGGCCTGATGATGTTGATGCTGATCTTCAATTTCTTCTTTTACCTTTCTGTAAAAGACCGACTGCACCTGGTCATGATGATCTACATACTGGGCAGTATCACCCTGACGTTGTATGAAGACAGCCTCGGCTTTCAGTATTTATGGCCTGAGCACCCGTGGGTAAATCAGTTCCTCGATCATTTCTCTATGCCGATTTACCTCGCAACGCTGATGGTCTATATTGTAACCTACCTCAACATCAGAAAAAAGATTTATAAGTACGGTATTGCGGTGGCTTACGGGCTGTTTTTGTTATGCTGGTTCAATTTCAGTATTGTGGCCAAAGTAACCTCTATTGCGCCCTACCTATATATGTTGCCGACAACGCTACTGTATTTTTTGGCGATACGCCGAACGTCTATTTATAAGAAAGGGTCGGTATTATTCCTGATTGGTTTTACGATTACCTACCTGGGGCTGCTCCCAAAAATGGGTATCTTCAGTCAGGATGATTTTCGTGTGGTGTATTTCTTCAATGTGGGTTTGGTGTTGCAGGCATTGTTTTACTCCATGGCGTTGGTGCAAAATTTCAAAGACCTGAAAAAAGACAAGGAGCATGCACAGAAAGAAACCATTTCTTCGCTAAAGGATCGGGAAGAGATCATTTCGCAGAAAGTCATTGAACGCACCGCCGAAGTTGAGGAGCAGAAGAATATTGTCGAGGGGCAAAAAGAAGAACTGGGCAGAGCATATGAGGAGCTTTCGCAACAGGCAGAAAAGATCAAGAAAATGAATGAGATTCTCAATCGGCAGAATCAGAACCTGGTGGGCGACCTTTCCAATATAAAAAAAGCACGGGTGATGAACAAAAAGCTGTCTTTTGAGGAATTCAGAACGATGTTCCCAACGGATTTATCGTGCTTTCAATACCTGGCCGACTTGAAATGGAGCGAAGGGAGCTACCGTTGTCGGAAATGCGGATCGACACAGCATGCCGAAGGCAAACAGCCATTTTCCCATCGTTGTTCCAAATGCGGATACGATGAGTCGCCAACTTTCGGAACCATTTTCCACCGCCTGCATATTTCCATTATCAAGGCATTTTATCTGGTGTTTCTGGTCTATTCCCACAAAGGAAAAGTAACGTCGATTCAGCTATCTTCCTGGGTGGACTTACCGAAAAATACCTGCTGGCGTTTTTCCAAAAAAATCATCAAGCAGATGGAATCCCTGGATGGCAACCAAATTGATGGCTGGGATGATCTATTGCTCGTTAATGAAAACGAAGCAGTGGACAACAATGAATAAGTGGGTGTCTATAAACTTACCGTCGTATTCAAATTCGGATTATTGGATTGATGTTGAATGATTTATCACTGCTGCAAAACGCCGAATTTTGGTAATGAATTTAAAGGTTTAAACACGCGCTAAGTATCCGAAGTATCCAAAACCTAAAGACTCCTATGCTTTAAGCATGTAGTTTCAGAGGTGTGCAATCACCATTGGATGACCTAAATTGGAGATCTTTCAAAAACCCCTTAGAAGAAATGACCTTTCAAAGGTAGATGCCAACAAATTGAATCAAAAAAATGATTGCGCTTAGTGTATTTAACAATTTATTGATCAGATAATCAAGGGGAATATTTTATAATGTTCCCCTTTTTTACCTCCAAATATTCAATAAGTAATGGATCATCAATGGGTTAGAAGCTGTATTCTTTTTTCATCTTTTCTGTAGTTGGAAAGAATAATAGCGGATGCCTGAAATGTTAAGCGTTTAATCCATTGCTATGAATGAATTCTCCACCTCCATAGGCAGCTATAATTTGAGTACATAACAGTAGTGTTGCAACCCCTAAATAACGCTTGCTATTTATATGAGAAACCCTTTTGACCAAATGATGAAAAGTAATTTCAGATTTACGATGGGCGATTTGCGAAATAAAGCAATCTGTGTAATTCTGCGTAACCTGTGGCCAATAAAAAATTGAGTGGTAATCAGGCGTTGCGCCAGTAGGAGGGCAAACACCTTATTACTATTGCGAGAGTCCCTCTCGTGATCGCTCTTACCCTCGTTTTCCTGCCTCATCATCAATTGCTTCTGCTTTGCCGATCAGCACACCATTAGGCACTAACTGCCCATTATCGGTGGGGTCGCAGCCTTGCAGGTGATAAAATCAGCAAATTTGCACCTTTTCGTCCTGCCTCCTAAATGACGAATTCACCTGTTAATATGATTATTTAGTATCAGCTTTCGGTTACTACCCGTTAAGTGCAATGAAAAATCATATTAATATAATTAAATCTACTTTTTAGCCTTCAAAATGGTGAGGTTGAAGCGCAATCATCATAGTCATTTACCTTTCATCCGTCAATTATATTGTTGGGAATGAATACAATATGATCTTGGAACTATGTAATAATTTTCAGGGTTTGTGAACTTAAGTGACCCCACGGTGGGGTTATCCATAACCTGAAATTTTAACCATGATCCAAGTTTACAATTCCTCATAGATGAAACTTTAATCCATCGCATTAAAAATCATTTATAAAATCAATTCAATAATGAAGTTTTTAAAACACATAACTTTTTGCCTTTTGGCAATGATGATGACTTTTGGTACTGCCTCTGCTTTTGCAGACGGAAAGGTACTTAATGTCCAGGTCAGTGCGGAGGCTGACGGCACCGAGAAGGTATTGATAACAGAAGTTTCAGGCTTCGGAGCCAATGCGCAAGTCGCTTTTTATAAGGTAGTCAACGGACAATACCAACTCATACAAACCGCCAATGGAAGTGCAGGTATTTCCTTTGGAAGTATGAAAAAAGGAATCAAATATGCACTGATCGCTTTTGACGGCGCAATTACCAACAACCCATTGGAGATTCCTGAAGCAGAAAGATTTGAGAAAAACTTTAGAACCCGTTAATCGATGAAGCAAAACTATAACCACAATAACTTTTTCATGAAGCTCCTGACCACGGGTTTCTTGATGCTCCTGTTTGTGCTGATGGCAAACGTCACGCAGGCACAGCGCTTTTCTTTTGTAAAGTATATTCCTGACTGTCCGCTCGATGCCAACAGCCAGAGAATCACCAGTAATGACCCTTGTTCATTGCCTCCTTTGTCAGATAGCCAAGCAGCGAATGGCTATGATGGCGGATGGCTTGCAGTAGACTGGAGAGGGATTACCCCAGATATTATCGAAGTATATAAAGAGGGTGTTTTAATTCCTCCATCTCAGTATGCAGCTGAACTGATCTGTGTGGATATGAAGAATATTGAAGATGAATTCGGCGATACGTTCAGTATTGCCATCTATGATATTCAGGAAGAAGTAGAATATGGATTCAAATTGATTGAGAGTGCTACTGGGAAAGAGTCAGAAGATAATTTCTTGTATCGTATGCCAGAGCCGTTTGCTGCTCTTGCAGGTACACCTAATGGCACAGATCCTACTTGCCCAGGCGGTAGCGATGGTACAATTAACGTTGGTGCTACTGGTGGAACAGGTCAATTGACCTATACCATTATGCGTAATGGTAACGCGGTGGCTTCAAACACTTCAGGTAACTTCACAGGTTTGCCAGCAGGTGACTATTCTATTCAGATTATGGATGGAAACGACTGTGTGGATCCTTTGGGATTGACCATCGAATTAGGTAACCCAGCGGCAGTAGGTAACCCAACCTGTCCTTCGCCTCAGCAAGTATGTTTGAGTGATAACGCATCTCCTACACTGTCTGATTTTTATACTATCGGAGGAAATCAGGAAGTATATTTAGCGAACAATACTAATGGTACACCATTGGCAGGTAGCTATGATATGTCTTCTCCAGGTGTTTATACTTTCTTTGTTTTCAACTACGAAGACAGAACACCAGGTGCAGGTGGAAGCCAGGTAAGATGTTACTCAGGCTCATGTAATTTCAAAGTGACCGTATTTGGTTCAGTGGGCGCTTCAGCAAACCCTCAAATGCAAATGGCTTGTAACAATGACAGCAGCTTTGATTTGTTCACCACTTTGCAAAGCGGATATACCGAAGGCGGAACTTGGACAGGTACGCCAACGCCAAATGGTAGTGGTAGCGTTGATTTCTCGAGCCAAGCGGCTGGAAATTACAACTTCACTTATACGATCAACAATCCTTGTGGTAATGATGTAGTAGTGAATGTTACAGTAGGAGTGAAAGAAGCTCCAAATGCAGGTCAGGATGGTAACGCAACGGTTTGTATCGAAGCATTGCCAAGTAATTTCGACTTGTTTGCACAGTTAAATGGTTCAGATATTACCACAGGTGGAACTTGGACAGGTAACCCAACACCAAGCGGTAATACTGTAGATCTAACAGGTGTTGCTGAAGGCGAATATGTGTTTACTTATACTGTAAACGGTCAGTCACCTTGTGGTTCTGACAATTCAAAAGTAACCGTAAAAGTAACAGGTGCACCGAATGCAGGCAACCCGACAGACGAGGCCCTTTGTTATAAAGGAAGCAATATCACTTTCGATTTGGATAACACCAATTCAGGTGCTGATGCAGGTGTTTGGACAGCAACCAACGGAGGTCCTGCTCCTAACGGAAATGGTGAAATTACTATTTCTGAAGCAGGAAGCTTTACTTACCAGTACACTGTTGCTGGCGGAAACGGATGTGCTGATGCAACGGCAAATGTTACTGTAAATGTTGACCAAGGAAAAAATGCAGGAAACAACGCAACGCTTGACCTTTGTGTGGGTGATGAAACCTCATTTACTTTAATCGACCTTTTGGGCGGAAACCCTGATAATGGCGGTAAATGGACATTGAACAATTCGGAAGTAGGTGATGACACCTATGCAAGAAGCTTTGATAATGAAGCAGATGGCACTACTTTGGTGTTCACCTACGAAATTATGCAAGGACAGCCATGTGGCGCTTCCTCAGCACAATTGACGGTAAATATCGCACAACCTTCAGCTCCTGTAGCGCCAGCGCCAGTAGAGATTTGTGAAGGTGAGCCAGTAATCTTGAATGCGCAGGGCAACAACATCGTTTGGTATGCTTCAGCAACTTCAACAGGACAAATCGCAACAGGCAACCAAGTGAATTTGGGTGTACTGGGTGTAGGTTCAGGTTCTCGTTTCATTGCAATCAACAGCAATGGGTGTGAGAGTGAGCGTGCAGAGGTGAAATTCACCGTGAAGCCATCTCCAGCGGGTCCTCAGGTAGCGAACCAATCTATTTGTGAAGGCGAAACAGCAACATTCACCACCATGGCACAGGGTGCTAAATGGTATGATGATGCGACCTTGACGACGCCAATCGAAACAGGTTCAACTTTCGAAGCAAGCAATTACAGTGCAGGTGAATATACTTTCTATGTAACGGCTGAGATTGACGGTTGTGTATCGGAAGCAGGTTCATTCAAATTGACCGTAAACGACAAGCCAGCGATTGTAAACATCGAGGATGTTAAGAAATGTGTAGAAGATCAGGTAACAGTAAATATTACTGGAACAGATATCGCTTCTTTCTCTTGGACCAACGACAACACAGCGATCGGTTTGGCAGCAAGCGGAAATGGAAACATCAGCTTTGTAGCGAAAAATCCTGGAAGCACCACTATTGAGGCGAATATCGAAGTAACAGCGGTTTCAGCAGCAGGTTGCGAGTCTAAGGAGACTTTCAAAATCATCATTGAGCCTAAGTTTGCAAGCATCGGTAATTTCGTATGGTTTGATACAGACCGCGACGGTATTCAGGATGCAGGCGAAGCGGGCGTTCCAGGAGTGAAAGTACTTTTACTCGATGAAAATGGCGTTAAGCTTGACTCTATGAACACTGACATGAACGGTTTCTATCAGTTCACACAGTTGTTGCCAGATAACTATCAGGTGAAATTTGACCTGAGCACTTTGCCAGCAGACCACGTAGCTTCTCCACAGAATCAGGGCGGAAATGATGCACTGGATTCAGATGCGGACGCCAACGGATTCACGATGGTAACGGCTTTGGAAATCAATGAAAATGACTTGTCATGGGATTTGGGAATCAATGTTCCTGCAGCATCATTGGGTGATTTCGTTTGGAACGACACCAACGGAAATGGTATTCAGGATCCAAATGAAACAGGCGTTCCTCATGTTATCGTGAAGCTTAAAGTGAAAAAAGACGACGGTTCTTACGATGTAATTGCAGAGACAGTAACCGACGGAAATGGCGCATACAACTTCGCTAACCTGGAGCCAGGCACAACTTACTCGGTATTGTTCGACTTGTCATCATTGCCAGCAGGTTTCGGTGCAACGGAAGCAAATGCAAGCGCAAATGCTAACGATACAAAAGATTCTGATGCGGATGCTTCAACAGGCGGAATGACAGCGGATATCGTTTTGGGACCAGGCGAATACAATCCAAACATCGATTTGGGTGTTAAATGTATCGAGCCAATCATTGAGTTGCATGCCATGGCGAACATCTGTTCATCAGACGCACAGGCGGTAGCTTTGGAAGCGGACATCATCGGAGACGAGGACGTTACCGCAGACATGCCAATCAAATGGACAACAACGGGTGCGGGTACTTTCAAAAATGACGAGAGCCTGATCACTAAATATTATCCTACAGCTGCTGAGTTGGAGAATGGCGCATCGATCGACTTCACATTCACTGCACAAGGATTGTGTGCTGAAGTAGTGAAAATGGCGACGGTGAATATCCATCCAAACCCAGAAGTTACTTTGGTTTCTTCGATGAACCCAGACTGTAACGGTGACGCGAACGGTTCGGCACAGTTCACAGCAATGGGCGGAACTTCTCCATATACTTATGAGTGGAACGGTCACATGGACGATGTAACCGTAATGGACAACAACGGTTCATTCGACTTCACGGCGGAGAACTTGGCAGGATCGATCAAATACACTTTGACCGTAACGGACGCCAAAGGATGTTCTGCTTCAGGAGATGTAACCCTGAAAAACCCATCGAAACTGGAATTGGAAATCGAAGAAACAGCATCTATTCTTTGCTTCGGTGACATGACTGGCGAATTGACGGCGGTAATCAACGGCGGAACTTATTCTGAGATCCACGACGACTGTATCTTCCTCTGGACCAACGTTGGAACAGGCGAGACTTACGGCGAGCGTGTATGGTCAGGCTTGGGTGCTGGTACTTACTGGTTGCAAGTATTGGATGAAAATGGATGTATGGCTTCGGCAGTTTACAAACTGAAGCAACCACCATTATTGGAAATCACCAATATCGAAACTACTGATGCATTGTGCTACGGCGACAGCAACGGTAAGGCGATCATTACAGCAACCGGCGGAACAGGTGACTACACTTATGCAGTTGCAGGAATGGATTTCGAAGGTAACGACGTGATCTTCGCGGCGCAAAGCTCAAATGCTTTCACCACTTTGAGAGCAGGTTCATATACCTTAACCGTAGAGGACGAAAACGGATGTATCGCTCAGCAAGACTTTATTATTGGCCAGCCAGATCCATTGGAAATCACGAAAATCGAGGTATTGGATGTTACTTGTCCTGAGAACTTGGACGGCGCTTTGACCATCACGGTGATGGGCGGAACAATGCCTTACGAATATTCTTTGGATGGTCAGACTTATCAGTCGGAAAACATCTTCGACGGATTGGCAAAAGGTGACTACACCGTTTATGTGAAGGATGCCAACGGTTGTGAAACACAGAAAGACGCAACCATCGGCGTACAGCCAGACGTTACCGATCCTGAGTTTACCGTGAAGCCAGCCAACACCATGATCTCTTGTGGCGACAGCGAATTGCCAGACAACACAGGCATGGCAGAAGCAACAGACAATTGTGCAGGCGTAACCGTAAGCTACGAAGATATGAAAGCAAGAACAGGCGAATGCCCAGCTTTCGAAATCATCACCCGTACTTGGACAGCAACTGACGCAGTGGGGAACACCTCAACTTATGTTCAGACCATCGAGATCAAAGACGATTCGAAACCATATTTCTCAGCTTTTGCTGATCACAGAGAAATCAACTTCGGCGACTCAACGGATCCAATCGACGGACAGATTGAAGCAGCAGACGATTGCTCAGGCGTGAAGCACTTGTGTTTCGAAGACGGCGAGTGGAACTATATCGACTGTAACACGGCGGAATTCGACCGTAACTGGATTGCGATTGACTCTTGTGATAACAAGTTCATGAAAATTCAGAAGGTAACCGTTAAAGGTGCACGTCCATTAAGCTTGACTTGCCCAGAGGATGTGAATGTATATGCTGAGTTTGGCGACGATGGTTCTTTCGTGGACTTCAAAGCGAAGGTAAACACAACCAACGAAGGCTTGAGAGTAACTTACTCACACCGTTCAGGAGATTTCTTCCCTATCGGAACAACAGAAGTTACCGTTACGGCTACGGATGCCTGTGGCAACCGCGAAGAATGCCGATTCAATGTAGTCGTTCGTCCTACTCCAAGAGAAAACGGACCGATTTACATCAATGCCAATGGCAGCGAGCAGGTAACTACCCGCTCAGGAATGGTATTCGATTACGATAAATATTTCCGCGGCGGAACAGGCTATACGCACCGTGCGAAGGAAATTTACGGAACAGACAATGATGAAATCCACCGCACAGAACGCTACGGAAGAAACTTCCGCTACGCAATTCCAGCGGAAAGAGGACAACATTATAAAGTAACCTTGTTCTTCTCTGAGAATTACCACAATGCAGCGAACAAACGTAAGTTCAGCGTGGCACTCGAAGGCGAAGAAGTACTGGAAGACTTCGATATCTTCCGCGAAGCTGGTGGCAAGTGCATCGGTATCACGCGCGAATTCAAAGTATATGCTGATGATGATTATCTGAACCTGGCATTCTACTGCGGACCAAACGGTATCGACAACGCAAAAGTGGACGGTATCTGCGTGATGCCAATCGGTGACGAGGAAGTGGGAACTTATGTGAACGCTAACGGTCGCTCGGAATACACTACCGCCGAAGGTTATACCTTCAAGCGTGACGGTTACTTCTCTGGCGGATCAGTTTACAAAGTAGCTGATGCAACAGAGATTGCAGCCACTGAGGACGATGCATTGTATGTAGGTGAGCGTTACGGACGTGACTTCAGCTACCGCATCCCAGCAACAGCAGGCAAGCACTACCGCGTGAAGTTGTTCTTCGCTGAGGTTTACCACAGAGAAGCAGGCAAGCGAGTATTCAACGTTGATATCGACGGCGAAAACAAGCTGAACCGTTATGACATCATTGCGAAAGCTGGTGGTAAGAACATCGCAACTACTGAGACATTCGATGTAATGGCACAGGGCGATGAGTTGAAAATCAGATTCTACAAAGGCGACAACGGCGTGGACATGGCGAAAGTATCAGCGATTTGTGTGATGCCAATCGACGGACCAGCACCAGTGATCACTTCATACTATGTGAATGCACACGGTACTGCACCATACTTGTCGGATGAAGGATTTGAGTTCTCTGAAGATCAGTATTTCTATGGCGGACGCACTTACTATGCAAGAGGCGCTCAGATTGACAACAGCTTCGATGATGAGTTGTACCGTTCAGAGCGTTACGGCGCAGACTTCAAGTACCGCATTCCAGCAAGAGCAGGAAAAACTTACAAAGTGAAATTGTTCTTTGCTGAGAATTACTGGCAGGCGGAAGGCAAACGTAGCTTCAACGTGGAAATCAACGGTGAGCGCAAACTGACACAGTTCGACATCTTCAAAGAAGCTGGCGGAATGAACATGGCGATCACGAAAGAGTACTACGTAAGCACTGAAGGAAACAAGATTGATATCCGATTCTTCATTGACGAGCACTGTGCCGACAACGCTAAAGTATCAGCGATCTGTGTAACGGAAGTGGATGAAATGCCTGCGGATAACAGCCGTGAGTTTGTACCATTTGCTGAAGCGGTGAAGGTTTATCCTAACCCAACAACAGATTACTTCAACTTGAATGTGGCAGTAGATACCGACGATCAGTTCGCTGTTCAGCTGGTAGATATGGCTGGGGTTACCCATAACATCAATGCAACTTCTATCGAGAAACTTCAGGATGAGGTTCGAGTAAAAGTAAGCAATATGAACTTGGGATCGGGTCTTTACATGGTGAAATATAACCATAATGGCCAAGACAGCGCACTGTTGAAACTGATGATTAAATAATGAAAAGGGGCAGGTTCAGGGCATTCCCTGAACTGAACCCTATCAAATATTAAAATTTAAGACGAGAGAGAATCACCCAAAATGTAAAAAGCCGACACCATTGGAGTCGGCTTTTTCTTGTATCACCTGTTTGGTAACCATCATCCATCATGCGCGGCGGCTGATTGGGGGACAGGTAAACATGTTTTTGAACACGCCCCAAGCGTCCGCTTTGTATAAGGATTATTAAATGCAGTTTCAATTAATATTGAATATTGGATTTTTTTGAATAGATTACCTTTCACGTGCCCTGTAAATTTGCTCGCTAATCAATTAAGCCTTATCTTTATGAGGTTCAAGCTAAATCTTAACGAAAAGGCGTGAAAACACAAGGTGACCGACGTATAATGCCGAAATAATTACACAATTTTGGAAGCATAACCGTTTTAACCCTTGTTTCGATGCATATAATTATGGCGTCATAAAAATTATTTAATTAAAAATTTAGAATGGGAAGATCACAAGAATCATTCAACAAAAAAGAAAAAGAAAAGAAGCGTCTAAAGAAACGTCAGGATAAGCTGAAGAAAAAAGAAGAGCGTAAGGCCTCAGGAGACGGAGCGGCAAGCTTTGACGACATGATCGCCTATGTTGATGAATTCGGTAATATTACCGATACGCCACCAGATGAAACTAAAAAGACTGAGGTGGACATCGAAAGTATTGAAATCAGTGTACCGAAAAAAGAGGAAGAAGAAGTGGAAACCGAGCGTAAAGGTCGTGTTGAATTCTTTAACGACTCTAAAGGTTTCGGTTTTATCAAAGAGCAAGACACTGGTGAGAAGTTCTTCGTTCACGTGAGTAGCCTGATCGACAAAGTTGCAGAGAATGATCGTGTGATTTTTGAAGTAGAGCAAGGCATGAAAGGCTTGAACGCTGTGAATGTCAAAAAAGCCTAAATGTAGGCCACACTTTCTACGGTCCGCTAAGGATCTGAAGAAAATATAAATTAGCCCCACACTTATTTTTATAGGTGTGGGGTTTTTATATGTCTATACTTTTGAAGTTGCCCCCCAAAAATCACCCTTCCTCCTGCGGGTGATGCCACATGATGATGATTAAAATCAAATGACTGAATTGCATTTTTTATATATTTCCTTTTTATCAACCTAAGCGCTAAAAAATTCATAAAGGGGGGTAAAACACGAAATTTTAGCCCTTTGTCGTCGATTTGCTATCTTTGATAGATAATTTGTACGCTTTTATTGATTGCACTTCTTATTGTTGAATTAAAATTCGACTTTTGTAGTGGAATTAAGAAAAACACCTATTTTATGAAACAACTCCTGATGATCTTATCAGTAATCCTGCTGATGAGTGCGTGTTCTGCTGGTGCAGAAAATGGGCGTCCTGCGATGCCTCCTATGGCACTGCCGACCCTGACTGTCGATACCGTAAGTTTAGTGGATTATACTAAGTACCCAGCCAGTGTTGAGGGGGTTTCGAATATTAACATCAATGCCAAAGTGTCTGGCTACATCAATCAGGTATTGGTTGATGAGGGCGAGCGGGTGAAAAAAGGGCAGTCCCTTTTCAAGCTTGAAACACAGTCGTTCAATCAGCAAGCCAATGCTGCCAAAGCAATGGTAAGTGCTGCGCAGGTGGAAGTGGACCGATTAAAACCTTTGGTAAAGGAAGAAATTGTAAGTGCGATTCAGCTGAAAACCGCAGAAGCCAAACTTGAGTCTGCCAAAAGTAACCTTGCGGCCATTCGCGCCAATATTGCTTATTGTAACATTACTGCGCCAGTGGATGGTGTGGTGAATGAAATCCGTTTTCGTGAAGGCTCGCTCGTCGGTCCAATGACTGCCAAACTCACCACCGTTTCCAATATCGATCAGGTTTATGTTTATTTTGCGATGAATGAAAAAGCGTTCCTGCAGTTTATTAAAGATGCTGAGGGCAAGAACGTTACCGATAAAATTGAGCATTTGCCGAAAGTGAAACTCCTTTTGGCGGATGATACCACTTATCCTTATGAAGGAAAAATTGAAACCATCACGGGCTCAATTGATAAAATGACGGGAGCAGTACAGTTCCGTGCAGTATTCCCAAATCCCGACCATATTCTGCGCAATGGAAGTTCTGGGCAGGTGATGGTTCCCAAAGAATATCATCAGGTAATGGTGATTCCTGCCATGTCGATTTCAGAACTTCAGGACCGAAAAATGGTGTATGCCGTAGCGCCCAACGATTCTGTATTTGTAAAGTACATCAAGGTTGAGGCCATTGTAAATAATCGGGCAGTGGTAAATGCTGGGCTGAAACGTCATGACAAAATTGTTGGTCAAGGGGTGGGCAAGTTGCGTCCAGGAATGACCATAAAGCCTATTCCATCAACAACTGACAAGGTGGTGAATTCCTTTTCAACATATTTTAAATAGGCCTTCTTATGTTTAAAATCTTCATTGAAAGACCCGTATTTTCTACGGTAATTTCTATCCTGATCGTATTGTTGGGCTTGTTGGCGTTGAAAACCATCCCCATGACACAATACCCTGTGGTGGCACCTCCAACGGTGGTGGTCAGCACCAGTTTGCCAGGTGCCAATGCCGAAACCATGATTCAATCGGTGATTACGCCTTTGGAAGAGCAAATCAATGGGGTGGAAGGGATGACCTACATGACTTCCTCTGCCAGTAATAATGGTTCGGCCACCATTACGGTTTTCTTTGAATCTGGCTATGATCCCGATATTGCGGCAGTCAATGTGCAGAACCGTGTTTCGCTGGCGACGCCAAAATTGCCTGCTGAAGTAAAAAATATGGGGGTGGCCACAAAAAAAACGGAAGCCTCTGCACTGATGTATGTTTCTGTATATTCGGATAATCCTGAATTCGACGAAACCTTTATACAAAACTACACCGCCATTAACATTCGCCCAGAGCTTTTGCGGGTAAATGGCGTTGGGCAGGTGAATATTTTTGGGGTGAAAGATTACACCCTCAGAATCTGGATTGACCCCGACCGTATGGCCAATTATGGTGTAACGGTGGATGACGTAAGGGCAGCAATTGCTGAACAGAGCCGTGAAGCCTCGGCGGGAACGCTTGGTCAAAATGCAGGACATTCCTTTGAATATGTGATCAAATATAAAGGCCGATACAATAAGGTAAGTCAGTTTGAGAACATCATTCTTCGTCGCCTCGACAATGGGAAGTTGCTGAAATTGAATGACGTTGCCAAAATTGAACTCGACGCTTTTTCCTATTCAGGACAGGCCCGAACCGACGGGAAAGCCTCGGTAACTTTTGGGGTTTTCCAGACGCCAGGCTCCAATGCACATGATATTGCCGAAAAGGTGTACACCAAATTTGATGACCTGCGGAAAACCATGCCCGAGGGGCTGCATTTTGCCTACAACCTGAACTCGGATAAATTCCTGATGGCGTCGGTAGATAAGGTACAACATACCATTATCGAGGCTTTTATCCTTGTATTCTTTGTGGTGTTTATCTTCCTACAGGACTTTAAATCGACACTGATTCCCGCAATTGCTGTTCCTGTGGCCATTATTGGAACCTTCTTTTTTATGGAGATGGTGGGTTTCTCCATCAATTTGCTGACCCTTTTTGCACTGATTCTCGCCATTGGGATTGTCGTCGATGATGCCATTGTGGTCGTTGAGGCGGTGCATTCCAAATTGGAACGGGGGGCAAAAAATGCCAAAGAAGCGACCGTCGAGGCCATGAATGAAATTGGAGTGCCGATCATCTCCATTACCCTGGTGATGGCGGCGGTTTTTGTTCCGGTAACTTTTGCAACGGGCCCTGTGGGGGTTTTCTATAAGCAGTTTGCCATTACGCTGATTATCGCTATCCTGATTTCAGCAGTGAATGCCCTGACCTTATCGCCCGCTTTGTGTGCGTTGTTTTTAAAGCCTTCTCATGGTGACGGTACCGAGAAAAAAGGCTTTATGAATCGTTTCTATGATGCCTTCAATGTGGCGTTTAACCTGATGGTGGCGCGTTATATAAAAAGCGTCGGACGCCTTTTGCGCCATCGTTGGATTGCTGGCGGACTGGTTTTAGTGGCGATTGGGGTCATTTTCCTGATCAATAAAAATATGCCTACAGGCTTTGTGCCCGATGAGGATCAGGGAACCATTTTTGTCAATGTTGAACTGCCCGAAGGGGCATCACTTGACCGAACCGTGGCGGCGGCAACGCAGCTGGAAGATATCGTGAATAAGGAAGAAGGGGTACAGCATTTCACCTGTATAAAAGGACGAAGTTTCTTTGCTGGGGAGGGAAGCTCCTACGCCATGGGCTTTATCCGGTTGAAAGACTGGAGCGAGCGCGAACGTCCTGATTTGAGCTCCAAAGCCATACTGGGCAAACTATTTGGGAAGGTGCAAGGCATTGCCGACGCACGAATTATCTTCTTTTTACCGGGAAGTGTGCCAGGTTTTGGGGCATCGAATGGGGTGGAAGCACAGATTGTTGATACCCGAACGGGGGCGTTGAAATCGCTGGGGAATACCGCGCAGGAGTTCTCAGGTGAACTGATGAAACGCTCGGAATTTGCTTTTGTCAACAGTTCTTTCAATACCAATTTTCCGCAGTATGACATGCATATTGATGTGCCGAAAATTAAGGAAGCCAACCTGACGGTCAGTAAAATTATGGCGGCCATGCAAGGTTATATTGGCGGACTGTATGCCGCAGATTTCAATAAATATGGAAAACAATACAAGGTGTTTATTCAGGCCAAACCCGAAGACCGAGCGGATGTCAGCAGCCTCAATAACATGTTTGTCCGCAATGCGGATGGGAAAATGGCGCCTTTGTCGGAGTTTGTAACCCTCACCCGCACCACTGGCGCACAGACCGTTTCGAGATTCAATATGATGAATGCGGTAACCTTGCGTGGAACCACCGTAGATGGGGTGTCCACAGGTCAGGCGATCAAGGCATTGCAGGAAACAGCAGCGCACTATTTGCCGGCAGGTTATGCCATTAAATATTCAGGATTGACCCGCGAGGAAATTCTGGCTGGTGGGCAGATGAGTTTTATTTTCTTGCTGTCGGTTTTGTTTGTATTTCTCTTTCTGGCCATTCAGTATGAAAGTTATATCCTGCCTTTTGCGGTGATCTTCTCTTTGCCGCTTGGGGTCGCTGGGGCGTATTTCGTAAGCTGGAGCCGAGGACTCGAAAACAATATTTACTTTCAGGTGGCCCTGATTATGTTACTGGGATTGCTGGCAAAAAATGCCATTCTGATTATTGAGTTTGCCCTGCAGTGCCGTAAGCGGGGAATGTCGCTGCCCGAGGCGGCTATTGAAGGTGCCAAAACTCGTATCCGTCCGGTAATGATGACCTCCTTTGCTTTCATTTTAGGGCTGCTGCCTTTGGTGCTTGCTTCTGGTGTTGCGGCCGCAGGTAACCGGTCAATTGGAACAGGCGCCGCTGGAGGAATGCTGATTGGTACGGTGCTGGGCTTGTTTATCATTCCGGTGTTGTTTGTAATTTTTCAGTGGTTGCATGAAAAAATCACAGGGCAAAATTACGATCAAAAGGCGAGTTCTAACGCAGCGAGAAAAAGAATTTAATCATGGAAAAAATTATAAAAAATGGCATCCTGATGCTTTTGGTGCCGATCATTTGTTCCTGTTTGGCGCAAAAAAAATATACCGCTCCCGAACTTCAGCAGGTTCAAACCTCTGCATATCGCTTGGCGTCCCCTTCGGAGGACAGCACAAATATGGCGGATGTTTCCTGGCGGAAATTCTTTCAGGATACGCTCCTGCAAAAGCATATTCAACATGCCCTCGACAGTAACTTTGATGTCCGCATTGCCCTGCAAAATATTGCCCGGGCAGCAGCTTTTCAGAAACAGGGGAAAGCGGGCTATTTCCCCACGGCCAATATTACGCCGAGTGTTACCCGTGTTGGGACCTCCAAAGAAGTGCCTTTTGGTGGCATTTATGGAACCCGATATCAGGTAGAGGGGAAACTGTCCTGGGAGGCGGATATCTGGGGGAAACTCAACAGTCAGGACAAAGCTTTTCGTGCGGCCTATATGCAGTCGGTAGAGTTGCATCAGGCGGTGGTTACGCAGCTGGTGGCGCAGGTGGCGAGTACTTATTTTCAGCTGATGACTTTGGATGAGCAGTTGCGACTCACCAATGAAAATATTGAAAACCGAAGCAAGAGTGTGCGGGTGATTACGGCACTGAAAGAGGCCGGGTCCGTTGGGGTAACGGCAGTGGCTGTTTTGCAGTTGGAGGCGCAGCTTTTTGATGCCAAAGAAACCAAAAGCCAACTCGAAGGGCAAATCAAAATTCTGGAAAATGAATTTTGTACCCTGCTCGGTACGCCTGCCCACAGGGTGGCACGTGGCAATATTGATGCGCAACAATTTGACACCCCTTTTGCGGTGGGCATTCCCGTGGATTTATTGCAGCACCGTCCGGATCTCCGTGCTGCGGAGCAGCGGGTAATCAATGCTTTTGAGCTACAAAATGTCGCCAAAGCCAATATGTTGCCGAAGTTTACCATTACCGCAAGCGGTGGAACGCTGTCGGAACAGCTCGGAAACCTGATGCGTCCTGAAGCCCTTTTCTTCAACCTGATGGGAGGCGTCACCGCACCGATATTCAATGGCCGACAGTTGAAAACACAATATGAAGCGGCTTCGGCAGAAGAGAAAAAGGCGCTTTTGGATTATGAAAAATCGGTGATGAATGCGGGTAGAGAAGTGAACGATGCCCTGATCAATTTAAAGGTCAGTCAGGAACGCATCGACCTGAAGCATCAGTCTGTGGTTGCTTATCAGGATGCGGTTCGTAAGTCCAATTTGTTGTTGGAAAGTGGGATGATCAATTATCTGGAATTGTTGAATGCACAACGCAGTGAACTGGTGGCCGCTTTGTCGGAGGCAAGATTGAAAAATATTAAATATGGCGCCATGATTAACCTTTACCGTGCGGTAGGTGGTGGCGTTCGTTGATACTGATTGAGCTGATATCAGCAATATAAATAAAAGGGACTGGTGATCTATCATCAGTCCCTTTGTGCTTTAAAAAAAGAAATATTGGAATGGCATGGCGTATTATTTGAGAAACGATTGGTTTATGATGTACTGATAAACAAATGGTTAGCAGTGGGTTAAATTATGAATGAAAAAGCGTTTTTCAGAAAATAGGAACGATCCTTGAACTTGTAGGTAAGAATTGCTGTCATTTTACTATTCATTTATTCCCCATTGAAGATGATGTTCAGAAAGTTATATATGTTGTTTTTCGGGCTGGTATTAGTTTCCTGCAGTAAAAATGAAGACCCTTGTTCCCTGACCACCCCTTTGGCCACACCAGCGACTGCTGTGTCGGCGGGACAGTTTAAAGCCAACTGGAATAAGGTAAGCGGCGCAAATGCGTATCACTTGCAGGTTGCTGCTACGGATGATTTCTCTGCTATGGCACAGGATATTGACTTGCTCGCAGGCCCTACGGAAGTCCTGAATTTAGAAGCAAACCAGACTTATTACTATCGGGTGAGTGCGAGTGTGAACAATGGTAATCCGACACCATTTTCCAATGTGGTAAGTGTGACCACCCGCCCTGACGCTCCTTTGGCGAAGGAAGCCACTGCTATTATGGCGAAAAGTTTTCAGGCGCATTGGCAGAAAGAAGCAGGGATAAGAGAGTACAAGTTATTCATCTCGACCAGTAATGATTTCAGTAAGCCATCGGCCTATCTCAAAAACTTTGCAGGCATTGTTGTGGAAGGGGACGCAGCGATGGTGTCGGGTTTACAACCGAATCAGGTTTATTATTATAGGGTTAAGGCTATTGGGCAGGCTGGGGAATCTGAATTCAGTGAAAATACCATTGCCGTACTCACAGAGCCCGGGCAGTAATTCCCCTTTTTGTTAAGGGAATAGGGTGAAATGACTTGCTTGCTGTGGATATTCTTACATAAAAAAGGGATGTAAATCGGTCGATAATGTGACTTAAATTGACATCCTTTTTTTATGGGGTTTGATATCGATAGAGCAGGTGGCAGTATCTGCGAATAGCACGTGAATAGTGCGAGATAAAAATAGGATTGGTTTTTTAATATGGTGACTTTGATCGCCTTTTTCCTCAGCAGTATCCCGATAGGAAATCGAGGATATTTTTTCAATCTGTGGTTTAGGGATGTGTACAATTTGTTATAGAAAGGGGGGTAGTTTGTGGTTTGCTCACTAAAGCAGCCGCGTTAGAGGAGATTTCACGGCTCCTTATTATGCTTATTTTCCCCCTAATTCAGCAAATAAAGGGGGTTTTATGGGTATATATTATTATCAGTGGTTCCTGAGGATTTCTTTGGTGTGCAGGTGTTAGGGCAACATGACGGTTACAAAAGTAGGGTCATAAAAAAATGAAAGTAATTCCGTAATGGAATGATGAATAAAGTCGATATTTTCATTTTGTCTGAAACTGGGTAGAAAAAGCAACAATGGATTTAATTTTAATTTAATGTAATATATCGGGATCGTAAATTATAGGCGTTGTTGATTGTTGCAATACATCTATTATATAGTTAGGCTTTTAACAGCGTAATTGCGCGTTATTCCTTTAAAAACCCAATTTTTTGTACGGAATAAATTGATCAAATTCAAATGTTAATCAATTGAATTAAATTACACTTTTCCTATATTTTATTTTTAAATATGGGATCGTTATCATTCACTTGACTACTTTTTTTTGAAATTTTATAAATTATTACGTTTATTTGATATTATTTTTAGTGAAAACCTGAATTCAACCTTACATTAACCTATTGCCATGCGCTCCACCAATTCCCGACGGATAGCGATTTACTTTTTTGCCATTGCCCTGACAATGGCCATAATGGTAGGATGTGTCCTGGAATCTCCAGAGTTTATTTTCCCTAAACCAGAAGTAACACTTTCCTCTGATAAATCCACAGAAATTAATGTCAGCTGGGATCGGATCATTGGAGCGGGAGCTTATAATGTAAAGTATGAAAGAAAGGTCATCTCCAATGGGGACTTTTCCAACGCCAATGGGCGGGCAGTAAATAATGGCGATGAAACGTTTATCAATATTGAAGATAAGGTAAACCTTGTACCTGAGCAGCTTTATGAAGTGATCGTCGAAGTAAAGTCCGAAGCGCGAGGCGAGGTAAAACAGGTTTCTGAAATTGAAGAGGTGGTTATTGGTGAATTGAAAGCGCCACTTGGTTTGGTTACGCCACTGAGCCCGGATAATTCCTCTTCTATCCGCTTTCATTGGCCACCGGCAGCTGGGGCGACCCACTACCTGGTGAAAGTTTATTGGGATGCCAGCCCAGATGATAACTCGGAGTTGCTTGAACTTGAAAAAGAGATTACGGTAAAAGACCTCGGAGCGGTCGACAGCCTGAATTTACTGGTAGATGAGCTGCGCTCAGATGCCAAATATAGGATAGGGATTTTCTCTATGTATGAATATCAGGAATATAACAATCAGGGAGAACCCTTGAAGGACCTGAGCTATATTTATTCCAAAGATTCTGCGACGACCTATAATCGTGAGTTTATTAAAACGAACGAGCTTTACCCACCTACTGGTATTCATATCGATCAGGTGGGCTTGGATCAAATGAGTGTGGTTTGGAACAATGACGCTTTGGTGAAGAACTACTTTTTGGAAGTATCATCAAGCCCTGATTTCCTCAAGGATGGGGAACATTATTATACTGAATTGAAGGTGGGCAGTGATTCTGTGGTAACAGTTAATGGCCTGACCCCTTCGACCAAATCGTTGCCCAGAAAATATTATGCGCGGGTATATGTTCAGAATGATTACACGCAATCGGACCCTTCCAAAGTTGTCAGTGTAACCACCGGACAGTTTCATTCACCGCGTAACTTACAGTTTGTTAATAAGAAAAATGAGATTACCGTCAGCTGGGATGGTGTAGCGTATGCCTCGCATTACGATGTAGAGCTACTTTCGCTCGATGAAACCGTTTTTAAGCAGGCAAAAAATGTTGCGGATACCTTCTATGTATTCCGTGCACTGAAAGCGGATCAGCAGTTCAGGTTCCGTGTTCAGGCAAAAAATAACAAGCTGAACAACGCTTCCAAAAGTGATTTCTCTGAATATGCTGCGGCCAATACCGAGCAGGTCCCTGCGCCAACAGATTTCACCGTATCAGGTGTTTACTTAACGAAGCTCAAAGTCGCATGGACACCCAAGGAGCATATCGACAAATACCGCATCTACTATTATAGAGAAGGGGATAGCGAGGAGTCGGTGAAAACCAAAGAAGTGGCGGACACGGAGTCTGAAACTTTTATTGAAGGACTGGAACCCGACGAAAAGTATCAGGTAAGAATTGTAAGTGTTTTTGAAGAGGTAGAGTCACGATCGACTTCTATTCTCGATAATCCTGTGGCGACGGAGGTTTTGAGGGCTCCTTATATGCCGGCATCTGAAAACGGCTACGATACCGCCCACCTGGATTGGATGCACAGGTATGACAATATTGCCCCTGTTGGATTTGAGGTATTGTTTGATGAAACCCTGCGCTTTGACGCCGGGGAATTCCGCTACGGTTATTCAGAAACCACCAGTTTTACGACACCAAATGATTTGATCCCGAATGGGGAAGGTTATAAATTCAAAGTCCGCGCAGTTTTTGAAGAAGGAAAACTGTTTTACTCTGATTATTCTGTGGCTTATACTTTTGCTACGGCGGATTTAGCGGTACCACAGGATCTTGAAACTACTGAAGAAGCAATTGACGCACTGAAATTCAGCTGGTCACCGGTTGATTATCATGGTCAGGGTGCCGCAGGAGATTACTTGTTGCAATATGCAACTAAAAGCGACTGGTCTGATAGTGTGAATGTAACCCTTACGGGCGAAACCACTTTTCTGGCAGAAAATCTGCAGAAAGCCACGACCTATAAATATCGGGTGAAGGGATTGTTCAAGCATTTTTCTTCAGCATGGTCAGCGGTTGAGCAAGGGCAAACCCTCGGACTGAACTCGCCAACATTGGTGGGCATCGACCTGACTTTTAACTCGATGCAACCAAGCTGGCAGGTGGTAACAGATGCTACGGGCTATCGCCTGGCGATCTATGAGCGTGAGGATTATTCCGACGAGCCTGTTGTGCTTGAATTGTCCGTCAACTCCTACATGCTTCAGAACCTGCAACCGGCGACTTATCGCTATTTCAGACTGTATTCCCGTTTTGGAAATGAATATTCTGATACGCCTGAGGAGTTTTCTGCACAAACTCTTTTCTACAGCCAGCCATCACCGCCAATGGTGGTGCAAAGCAACTATACCAACATTATGCTTCAGTGGCATGAGGTTGTTGCGGGAGGTTTTAAGGCGGATAAGTACACGTTGTACTGGTCAGCGACCAATGATATTGGCCAGGCCATCGCTATTCCTGTGATTGGAACGAGTCAGACGGTAAGCGCTTTACAGCCGGCCAATACCTATTATTTCTGGTTGCAGGCACATTATCAGCAGCATCAGTCACCTATTTCTGAGGTGCAACCCGTGAGCACGAGAACACTTGAAGTACCACAGTTTACCACGACAGGATCTACAAATCCTGATGAGATTTCTTTGGCCTGGACAGCGGTGCCTTATTCCAATGTTTATGAAGCGGAATATTCTACAGATGCCGATTTCAATACCGATGTTAATGTATTGAACCTGAACTCGACGGCTTACACGCTGGGCGGTTTGCAGAAAAATACCGCCTATTATTTCAGAATTCGAGGAGTTTTTGAGGGCAACAGATCAGCCTTCTCAACCATAACGATGCAGGAAACCATCGACTTGGCAACGCCAGAAAACTTGCGTGAAAAGTCGGTAGATTTTTACAGTATGGCCATAGAATGGGATGCCGTAAGTCCGGTAACTTCCTATACCCTGTTTGTGTCGAGCACAGTAAATAACGCCTCCGCACAGCAAATCGCTATTCCTGCCAATACAACGACCTATAACATCGCCGATCTTAGTCCGGGCACCAATCGCTATTTCAGTGTGCGTGCCAACTATAAAGGGGAGCAGTCTGGAAAAAGTACAGAAATCCGGGTATCGACCTTAATTTTGGTAGAGCCTAAAGGTCTTGCCCTGGCGGATGCGACTTACAATACCATGCAAGCGAGTTGGGAAGCGGTAGAGCTGGCCACCGAATATGAACTGGAATGGTCTACGGAGGCCTCTTTTGTCAGCCCACAACGCATGACTTTAGGCGCATCATCTTTGGCGCATACCATTACCGGCCTGGCGCCTGATCAGCTTTATCATGTAAGGTTCAGGGCCAAGGTAGGGGATCATTACTCGCAGTATTCTTCTGTGGAGCAGCTGAAAACCCCTGCGCTTGAAGTGCCGGCAGTGAATGAGGCTACCGCTGTTACTGCCGCAGGATTCAGGGCGAACTGGTCGGCGACGGTGATGGGCTATGAAACAGAATATGAAATCTGGATGGGGACCACCTCAAGCGTAGGCAGTGAGCCGACCTTTAAAGTAGGTACCGCCAACAGCTATGATTTCGCTGAACTGTCGAAAAATAAAGCCTATTTCTACCGTGTGCGGGGCTGGTACAACAGTCATTATTCTGAATGGTCTGAGCCGCAGGCGGTGAATACCCTTGCGCTTGTGGCACCAACAAATTTGGCCATCAGCAATATTACTTTCAACAGCATGGATTTAAGTTGGGATGCGGAAGCCAATGCCAACGGCTATCAGTTGGCCTGGGCAGATGAGGCGACCTTCAGCAACCCAAAAACGACCAACGTTACCGGTACAAGCTTTAAACTCACTGGACTGAAAGCCGGAACCCATTGGTATTTCAAGCTTTACAGTTTATATGATACTGAAAAGTCAGATTCCTTTGCGTCGGCTGATGCCAGCACCCTTGACCTGGCCAAGCCGGTGATGAAAACATCCACAGATGTTGTCTTCAGCGGATTTACCGCCCATTGGGAACTGGTAGAAAATGCCACCAGCTATACGCTGCAATACAGTGAATTTGCTGATTTCAGTACGGCAAGCGAACGTGCGATCCCGGATGGTGATGTCGGTTCGTTGGCATTAACAGACCTTCAGCCAGCGAAAACCTATTATGTACGGGTACGTGCCTGGATTACGGATCATTTCAGTGCTTTTTCTGATGCTGAAAACACCACCACTGAAGCGATTCCTGCACCGGATGGGCTGATGATCTCATCCATTACCCAGGATCAGTTTACCATCTCGTGGTTGGAAGATGATTTTGATGAATATGAAATTAATATCTCTGGAGGAACCAGCCGGGTAGAGCGCGCAGGAAGCAGCACTACTTATTTGGTGAGTAACCTTGAGAGAAATACAGTATATCAAGTATCCGTTTCGGGGGTATATAATGGCAGTTACAAGGTGGAATCAACCGAGAAAACGGTAACCACTAAAGATCTATTGGCCCCAACGAATTTGGCTGTGGACGGTGTGAGTTTTAACGCGATCGATCTCAGCTGGAACATTGCTGATGACGCACAGAAATATGAACTTCAGTATGCTGTTGATGCTGCCTTTAGCTCGGATCCTAAAACCGTGATCGTCTCAGGAAGTGCGTTCAAACTCGACAATCTGTTGCCAGGTACGAAATATTATTTTAGACTCCGTTCGGTATATAATACCCAACTGTCAGATTATTCAGCGGCCATTACAGCGACTTCACTTGCTTTGGAGAAACCGGTACTGACCAATATCGACGAAATCGATTTTAAATCAGCGCAAGCGAACTGGAATGCGGTGAGTAATGCAAGCCGCTATACAATTGAATATGCGATAGACGCCTCTTTCTCAGCCGCAACGCAGATAGAAGTGACGGATGGTTCACTCGAGCATGTGAAATTGGAAGGTCTGATGCCAAACACGTCTTACCACGTAAGAATGCGTGCCTGGATTTCAGATCACTTCAGTGCATATTCTGAGCCGTTGGACTTCACGACCTCAGGAATGACTGCACCTTCGATGGTGTTGATCAGTACGGTGGAGCAGGATGGTTTCACGGTAAGCTGGATGGGGGATGATTTCGAAAGCTATGAACTACACCTTTCCGGCGGAAGCACAGCGGTGGTCAATGTGGGCAATAACTTCAGTTATACCTTTACCGATCTGCAAAAAGCAACAGACTATTCTGTACAGGTTTATGGATTGTATGGCCCAGTGTATAAGGCAGCAAGTGTGGTGAAAAGCACAACCACCGAAGACCTTTTAGCGCCTGAAGATTTCAGTATTTCGTCGGTGAACTTCAATGAAATTCATTTGCAGTGGACTGCTGCAGCTGATGCCCAGTCTTATGAACTGGCCTACGCTACCGATGCGGCTTTCAGTGATCAGGTATTGGTGACAGCGATCAGTGGCACCGATTACAGCCTGACGAGCCTATTGCCAGGAACAACATATCACTTCAAAATCCGAAGTGTTTACAATAAAGTAAAATCAAGCTATTCATCGCCGATCAGCGGTGGAACGGATAACCTTGCGACGCCGGTGGTTACACAACTTTCCGGTCAGACTTTCAATGCGTTTACCGCAGAATGGAATACCGTTGACAAGGCAACAAGCTATACAATTGAGTATGCTACTGATAATGCATTTACAAATGCAGGTCAGTTGACCGTCACAGCGCCAGCCACTTCGGTTGCCATTCCTGGACTTGTGCCGAACACCACTTATTATGTGCGCATGAAAGCGTGGGTGGATGGTTTCGCCACCGCCTATTCCAATGTGCTGAACACCACGACGGAGCAAATCGATGCTCCCGTAATTGCGGCTACAGTTACGGCTTTGCCTGATGCTTTGTCGTTCAGCTGGACTGGTGACCATTTCGAAAGTTATGAGGTCCATATGACAGGCCCCGGCATGGATGAAACCATTAATGTAGGGAGTGTAAACAGCTGGAGTTATGGCAGCTTAACGCATCATTCAAGCTATACTTTCACCGTCAGTGGGGTTTATGCCACCAGCTACAAAGTAAGTTCAGCGGCTAAAACCGCAACTACCCAAAAGCTGAATACACCTTCAGGCTTTACGGCGGGTACAGCAGATTTCAATAAAATTACGCTGAACTGGGCTGAAGTTACAAATGCAGGTGCTTATGAAATTGAATATGCGGATAACAGCGGTTACACCTCATCGACTTTAATTTCAGTGAATGGTACTTCGCATACATTGAACAACCTGAAGCCGGGCACTTCCTATTATTTCAGAATAAGATCAGCCTACAATGCGCAGCGTTCTGAATTTTCAGCTGATTTGACCGCCTCGACCCTCGCACTGGAAAAACCAGTACTGACCACCATAGATAATATCGGGTTTAAATCTGCCAAAGCTCACTGGAATGAAATCAGCAATGCGAGCCGCTATACCGTTGAGTTTGCGACGGATGCCTCTTTCACTGCCGCAACGCAGGTGGAAGTTGCTGACGGAACAATCACCTCGACGGACCTGGCAGGCCTGATGCCAAACACGCCTTACCACGTAAGAATGCGTGCCTGGATTTCAGATCACTTCAGTGATTACGCAGACGTGAAAACATTCACAACCACCAATATGGATGCCCCAACGGCACTTGTATTCAGTAATGTAACGCAGGATGCCTTTGACGTTTCATGGACGGCAAATGATTTCGACAGCTATGAAATTCACCTTTCTGGCGGAAAAGATCAGGTGATTAACACCGGTGGAAGCAAAAGTTACCGCATCAGTAATCTGGAGCTGGCAACGGCCTACACCGTGAAAGTGGTCGGTTTGTATGGTGCGACCTACACCGTGGATGGACCTACTGATGACGTTACCACCAAAGGACTGCTGGCGCCTACAGGATTTAGCGTGGCATCGAAGGACTTCAACAATATTAATTTGACGTGGACTGCCGCAATGGATGCCCAGCAATATGAAATTGCTTATAGCGTGAATGCGGATATGAGTGATGCCGTGGTCATTGCCGACCTGACAGGCACGAGTCATTCGCTTGGGAATTTACTGCCAGGCACCATGTATTACTTTACCATCCGATCGGTTTACAACAATGTGAAATCGGACTTTTCTGCGAAAATCAGTGGCGCAACAGATGCGATGAGTACACCTACCATTACGGCACTGAAAGATCAAACTTTCAATCAGTTTGCAGTGGAATGGAACAAGGTGGACCTTGCGACTTCCTACACGGTAGAATATGCGACGGACAATGGTTTTGCTTCAGCAGGGCAGGTGGTTGTGCCGGATGGTAACCTGACCACGGTCGTGATTCCTAACCTGTTGCCGAACACCACATATTATGTGCGAATGAAAGCGTGGGTGAATGAATATTCGACGGCTTATTCAGCCACAAGCGACATCACCACCAGCAGCATCGCCAAGCCGGCGATCAGCTCGCCAGTGGGGAGTACTCCTGATGCGCTGATGATCAGCTGGACTGGCACCGACTTCGAAAGTTATGAAGTAAAGGTTGTGGGTGGAAGCACCAACAAAACAATGAATGTGGGAAATGTCAACACCTACACGGTGGGCAGCCTTGCCAACAATAAGGCTTATACCATTACGGTTACGGGTATTTACGGATCAACATACCGTGTGAGCAGCACTGCGGAGGCAGCAACAACGAAGACATTGAGTGCACCGGCAGATTTTGCTGTGGGTACCACCACTTTCTATACAATTCCATTGAGCTGGACGGCGAACGCGTTGGCGGGAAGTTATGAAATTGAGTATTCGGAATCCGGTGCTTTCAGCCCATCGACGGTAATTGCGGTGAGTGGTAGCAGCCACAGTCTGGAGAATCTTAATCCGGGAACGACTTATCATTTCAGAATCCGATCGGTTTACAATGCGGAGAAATCTGATTTCTCGACACCAGCGATCACTGCGACGACCGAAACTTTGGAAAAACCGGAGATTAGTTCGGTAACGGTAAATAGCTACAATGACATGACCGTGGCCTGGCCAGCGGTAAGCGGTGCTACAAGCTACCGTGTGGAGTATTCAGAGCAATCTAACTTTACGCCAACGGAGCAACTGACCGTAGGTTCAACATCTGCGAACCTGACCGGACTGAAGCCTGGAACACTTTATTACATCAGGTTAAAGGCTTATATTTCAGATCATTTTTCTGACTATTCTGATCAGGTGATCGCCACTACTTCGGCCATGCCAGTTCCGTCACTCAGTGCCGCGACGAACATTACTGTGGATGGTTTTACGGCCAACTGGCAAGCCATTGATTACGGACCAACCGACGGCTATATCCTTGTGGTTAACAAAGACGGTGAGGCCACACAGGAGATCAATGTGGGCAACGTAACCGCTTATCCTATAACAGGATTGGAGCAGTCTTCGACATATTATTATACCGTGAAGGGCGTACACAATGGACATGCCTCAGCAGAGCGATTGCCAAAAGTAGATGTTATGACTTCGGCGGTGCTTGCCCCTGCGGTATCGAGCCCTGCGGAAACGACTTACACTTCAGTAAAAATCGAGTGGACGAAAAATACAGGAAATTCAGGGGAAGAAACCGGATTCCTGGTAAAATATGGTTTGGCTTCGGACTTGTCGGATGCGTCGGTAGTGAATCTCGACGGTAACATCCTGACCTATTCGGTAGAGGGGCTGAAGCAAAACGAAACGTATTACTTTGCCGTGGCCTCGATCATTGGCGGTCAGATATCAGAATATTCGACGACCATTTCAGGAACAACAAAAGAAGTTCCTGTTCCAACAGGGTTGAGCCTCGGATCGGAGACACTCACGGAGTTTGAGGTGCAGTGGGATCACCTGGCGGAAGCAACAGAGGGTTATATTTTGCTGATTGCGGAACAGTCAAATTTCAGCAACAGCACTCGCTATAATCCAGTTGTGGGCGCAACGAGTCAGACGGTAACAGGCTTGTCGAACAATACCCTTTACTATGTAAAACTCAGAGCAAAAGCGGATGGCGCCTTGTCGAAATTCACGGCAAGCGAAAGCACCACTACGCAAGCGCTTGGAACGGTGGGCGCACCAACAGTCAGTACGCCAGATTATACTTCGGCAACGGTAAGTTGGTCAGCAGCCATGAACGCCAATAGCTATACGGTACAGTTTTCAGAGGACAATAGCTTTGCAAGTTATCAGCAGTTGCCTGTGGGGAATGTTACTTCAGCAAACCTGACGGGCCTAAAATCTGCCACCCAATACTGGGTGCGTATTATGGCTGTTCACCTGACGGAAGAAACGGTTTCAGCTTCCAATAACTTTACCACCGCTACTTTGGGTGTCCCTGATTTGAGTTTTGGGACGGTAACGGAAAGTAGCATAGCGGTATCATGGGCAACGGTTACGGATGCCACAGGTTATCAGCTCGAATGGGCCAAGGATATCAACTTTACCACCGACAAGCAGACGGTAACTTTAAGTGAAAACAGTAGGGTAGTCAGTGGTCTTGAGGATCACACGACCTATTATTTCAGGGCAAGAGCACTGAAGGATGGCGATGTTGTTTCTGCCTACGGTACACCAAAATCTCAGCAAACGAATCAGCTTCCTGCACCAACGGGCTTAGCGATGAGTGCAGACAATGATAACGCAGGTGACCGTCAGGTTTCTTTCGGCTGGAATGCAGTTCCTGGGGCGACAAGTTATATGCTGAGAAGGTATGACCAGACAGGAACGACCCTGATAGAGGAAGTGACCATTTCAGTGAATAACCATACTTTTAATGCCCTGCCTGCGGCTTCGACCTATCAGTTTTCGGTGGTGGCTGTTGGCACTAACGAAAGTCAGCCATCGGCAATGATTCTCTATACTACCGCTACGATCTAAATGATTTAAAATATTCAATGCATAGCTATATAAAACCATATTTTTTAACATTCCTGCTTTCAATAGGCTGCCTGTCGATGCCGTCAGTGGTTGCCCAGGAAAGCAGTCAGGAAATCCTGCGCTTTAATGTGGAGCAGGACATCCTGACCATGCCTGTGGATATATCGGCGAGGTCGCTGATTGTCTCCGCTACCGGGAAGTTCGAGGAGACCAAGGAGCTTGCAGTACAGGCCAATGTATTGTCTGCCGCAAAGCTGATCGATTACGGGGTTTTGACGGTGGAAGAAGGCTTGGGGATGATTCCGGGCCTAATGGTAAGGCCGAAATTGAACGGTACTTACGATGTGGTGATGATGGGCAAGCAGGGCTTGAACGGCCCTCAGACGGTAGGCGATCTTGGTGGGCAAGGGTATCTGCTGTTGAAAGATGGAATGCCATTGATGGACCGGGTGTACAACCGCCCACGATGGGAAGAAGTGCCCGTCAACCTGTCGCAAATTGAACGTATTGAGGTGGTTTTTAACCCGGCAACCATTACCTATGGTGAAGGTGCCGTGCTGGGGATTATCCAGATTATATCCAAAAAACATAACAGCAGTAAATTACACTTCGACGGCAGCGTTCAGGCGGGAAATTCCAGCTCAGTGAACACCCGCGTGAATGCCTCTTGGGGGGTGAAAGATCGGGTTTATTTTAAGTCGGGTTATAGCCATACTTATACCGAGCGGTTCAATGATTCTTCCTATATCAAATCGCAGGGGACCTACCGCCCGAATAATGAGCTGCTTTTCTATGAACCGAACGCTTATTACACCAACCCCTATCCGTTCATCGCAAAAAACCACCATGTTCTGGATTTAGGGTCCAACATTGTGATTTCTGAAAACCGTGATATATCCATTGATTATGCCTATGTGCGTTCACAGTATCAGGATATTTATCAGGCACCATCAAATGTCGCCCTGTCGTATAACGACACCAAAATGCATTATTTTAACCTGAATGGACTTTGGGATAAATTCCGCTATCAGCTTTCCTATCAGTCGGGTGAGCGAAGTGTGGGAGGCCGCATTGGTGGGGTTCAGCAGGTTGGCTATTTGAATGGCCGCGGAGAGTATCTGACAAAGTTGATGAAGGGTGACCTGATTTTGGGTGTACACCTTCAGCAGGAAAATATTGATATCAGTACCAATAATGAATTTATCAGGTACCTCAATTTGCCACACAATGCCTATCTGAAGTGGTACGAAAACAGAAACCCGTATACGGAAGGGAATAAAACCGTCGTGGGGCTCTATGCTAAAAACAGTCATGAGTTTGAGCGATGGGCTTTTAATTATGGCGTAAGGATGGATTATGCTGCTGATTTAAGCAACCACCTGATGCCGACTGCCGAGTTACAAACCAAGTACAAATTGACGGAATCGGCGAACCTGTGGATGAATGTAGCTAACAGTTATCGCCTGAGTCCTTATGGGATGAATCAGTACCATACGGCTTCGTTGAGCCCGATTTATGACCCTTCGAGTAAGGGGACCGGTGAAATGGATACGATCACCTATGTCAGTAATCCCGACTTGGCGCCACAAACAAGTCAGAGCCTGAAAATTGGATATCGAAATACTTTTATACAGGTCATTTCATTCTCCCTGACCTACGGATTGAGCAATGCCAACAATGAGTGGCGCGCTCAGGAGATTAATCATCAGGAGGATGAAAATGAGGTGGGTCAATTGATTGCGCAACCTGAAAAAGGGGAGCAGTATATTATTCAATATCAGAACTTTGGGGGGCAGGTTCGAAATCAGTCCTTAACGGTAGAAATTGACTATCTGCCCAATAACCGATTTAATGCACATGTATGGGCGACCTACCAAAAGGGGAGCACAGCAGGTGTACAAACTTATGGCATGCCCTCGTGTATGGGAGGGGTTAATGGTAGTTTCAGATTTCTTTACAACAGGATGTTTGTGCAGAGCAGTCTGAATTTTCAGACCGGTTATGATGTAAATCTGATCAGCAGCCGTGAGGCCTATTTTGCCGGGGCACAACATTTTGAAATTCCTTTCAGCTACCAATGGCAAATGGGTCTGAATTATCAGCTCGCTAAATTTGCCACCGTTTTTGTCAATGTGAAAAATTTGTTGCCGAACCAGCACGGTTTTTACCCTATGGCAGACCGGACTGCAACTCAATATATGTTTGGGCTTAATTTGAAATTGTAATCTTGAAATTTAAATATATATATCGGATACTATCCTGCTACTTTTTGCTTTTTGGTCCCTTACAGGCTATGGCAGAAGGGAATGAAGCGGAGGCGGACTCTGTTCAGATAGAAAGTCTGGCACTGATCAAACAACTTTTGATGCAGAGTGAGCAAATGGCCAACGAGCAGAAATACGTGCTCTCGTATGCTTACAATGAGCAGGCGTTGGAGCTGGCTCAGCAAAATTTTCTTCATCGGCAGGAATATGAAATTTACCTGCTTCTGGCAGAAAACCACGGCAAAGAAGCGCATTATAATCAACAACTTGAGTATTATCTTTCTGCGCTGAAAATTGCGCAGGATATTTCTGATCCGGCACGTGAGGCGAAGGTCTATTGGTTGAAAGCAAAATATTATGAGGATCGGAATGTGATTCCCCTGGCGATTCAAAACCTGGAAATGGCTTTCAAGAGATATGATGAGGCCGATATGCCTGATTGGGGAATGGTGGCCCGGGAAAAATTTGTACAGCTGAATGGGCCTTTCAATCCGATAAAAAATCAGGAGGTGTATCGTCAGCTCAAGGAATATTATCATCAGGAATCAGATCAGAAAAAAGTAATTTCCACCAAGCTGAAAATCGCCAATATTGATTTCGACCTGGGAAATTATGAATTGGCGATCAAACAGTATGAGCAGCTGGTTAAGGATTACAAGGTCGTCGGAGAAACGGCCATGCAAGCTTCTGTACTCAACAATATGGGGGTTATTGAGAAGCGTCTTGAAAATATGCGTCAGGCGGATACTTACTTCATGCGTGTAATCGATCTGTTAAGCATCAACGACAATCAGCTGAACACGGAGGAAAGAATTCAATTCAGACTGAATGTGGGGGTGGCTTACACCAACCTGAAGTCATACAATAAAGGAAAAGAGTTTTATACAAGTGCGCTGAATATTGCTGAAAAAAGCGGTAATCTGTATGAACAGGCCAATGCGTTAAACCACCTTGCGGCCAACTACTATGTGTCGGGATATACGGTGCAGGCCCTGCAAGAGGTAACCACGGCGTTAAATATTGCGACAGAATACGGTTACAAATCTTTGGAGCAAACGAGTTACCGAATTTTGGAGCTGATCCATCAGAAAGACGGTAAGTATAACGCCTCAAAGAAGGCCAAGGAAAATTATGATGCCCTGATTGCCGAAGAAAAGGAGGAGGAATCTGCCCTTCTTGATGTAAGCCGATTGGTGCAAAATGAAGAGCAGCTGAATAAAAAAATTGCTCAGCGGAACCGAAAAATGGAGAATGAACGCAGGCAGCAAACGATGCTTGCCATGCGCGAAAAAGAGTTGGATTTATTGCGGAATCAGTCTGATTTACAGAAAGCGGAGCTGAAGAATCAGGAGCTGGAAAGGCTTCGGGCGCAACAGGCGAAGGATATTGTGGAGAAGCAACTGGAGGCGATTAAGCAGGCAAGTGAACTCGACAAGGTGAAGCAGGAGCGGGAGATGCAGGCGATTGAACTGAAGAATCAGCAGATTGAGCAGGAAAAGCGACAGGAGCAAATCAGGCTGCTCGAATCTCAGGAACAGGCCAAACAGGCACAGCTTGAGGCGGCGCAAAGTCAGCGGAATATGTTCATTCTGGTGATTATATTTTTTGGTTTTGGGATTTTCGGACTGATCTATTCCTTTATGCGCAAGCGTAAGGATAACAAGATTTTGCAAATGCAGCAGCTGAAAATTGAAAAGGCCAATCAGGAAATTACCAGAGCGAAGGAAAACCTGGAGGAGAAAAATACGCAAGTTACGCAGTCGATAAAGTACGCCCAAACCATGCAGCAGGCCTTCTTGCCTACTGAGGGTTACCTTCGGGAAATGTTCGATGAACTGTTCTTGCTGTATAAACCACGTGATATTGTGTCGGGTGATTTTTACTGGGCGAAGGAAATCGACAATAAAAAGATTGTGGCCGTGGTGGATTGTACCGGGCATGGTGTTCCTGGGGCATTTTTATCGATGGTGGGCATGAATGGCCTGAACGACATCATCAATACCAACCGGGTTTTTGAGCCTAACAGGATTGTCGAAAACCTTCACGCTAATGTCGTGGAGCGTTTTAATCAGGAGGAAAGCAGGAACAAAGATGGTATGGACCTGACGGTCTGCTCTTTTGAACAACTTGCTGAAGACCAAATAAAATTCAGCTTTGTTGCCGCAAAGCAGGTGGTGTATTATCGCCATCAGGGGAAAATTCATGAGGTAATGGGAGAGCGGCAATCCATTGGGGGAATTTATGCCCACAAGGAGATTCAGTTTGGCCTCAGTGAGGTCACCTTAGCGAAAGGTGACATTGTGTACCTGCCGACCGATGGTTACATCGATCAGGCCAACCCCGAAAGAAGGAAATTTAACCGAAGGAGATTCAAGGCTCTTTTGGAAGAAATATGTGATCGTCCGATGGACGATCAATACCAAGAATTAGCTGTAGCATTGGCACAACATCAAGGAGGTGCTGATCAACGAGATGATATCACTGTATTAGCATTTAAAATTTAATTCCATGCGTTACGACCAAATTAAACAAAAGCAACGAACCATCTATTGGCAATCGGACCCTGCCAAGCTCGAGGCGTACGGGCCTTTCAATTCGGGTAATATTGGCATGGTAGGCAATTACCTGCGCGTAAAATTCATAGATGACGCAAAGCTATGGAAACGTGCATTTTCCATTTATATGGAACTGGTGCAAAACATTGCCAACTATTCCGCAGATCGCGATCCGGAAACGCAGGACGGTATCGGGATGTTTACCATCGATGAAACCGACGACCACCTGGACATTTGGGCCTGCAATCAAATTTATAATCAGGATATTGACCGGGTGATGCAAAAGGGCGAGGTGGTAGGGCACCTCGGAAAAGAAGATTTACGGAAAATGAAAAGAGATTTTCTTTTGAAGGCTGACGAACACCGGTTAAATTCCGGTAATATTGGGATAATACAGGTGGCCATAAAAGCCCAAGTACCCATTCAGTTTGAAGTCGAAGAAATCGACGATGACCGATCCCTATTATCAATATTTATACAACTTGAAAAATAACTACTATCATGGAAGATTATATAGTCGAAGGAAGCAGGGATAAGTTTTTCGTCCCTAATGTGAACCTATCAGGAAACACAAAAAAAGGAGCCATTCAGGGAGAGTCTTACCTTGAAGAACCATACCAGTTTTATGAGGATATTTACAAGTGGATCGCCAACTACTTTGAAGTAACCAAAGGCGAATTTACCCTGGACATTAAACTGACTTATTTCAATACCGCTTCATCTCGTGCGTTATTGGATTTGTTCATCAACTTAAAAGAACTGAGTGATAATGGTGCCGCCTTGACGGTCAATTGGTTTTATCCAGATCCCGATGATGAAGAAATGCTTATGGAAGCAGAAGATCTTATCGAAGAAAGTGAGCTGGAAATGAATTTGGTGGAATACGCTTTATAAGCTAAGAAAATGCTACAGCGATGAGTAAAAATACCTGAGGGCGGGTCATGGTGATATAATACCCGTCCGATTTTTACTCTAAACCAATAGCATTTATTTTTTGACCCTTTTTATTTAACATAAGGTAAATTATATAAACTGTTGCATCGTCCTGAATACAGTTGGCAACTATTTCATAAATGGTTGAGAATTAAAAAATAAGGAAAATGCAAATTAAGGAACTTAAAATTAGCGCAAAAGAAAAACGGACAGCTGTACAAAAATATTACGTCGGGCTTGCGAGTAAGAAAAAAATTTTGGAAGATTATCAAATCTGTGAACGCACCCTGAAGCGCTGGTGCTGGTGGTATCAACAATTAATACAAACAAAATACAAGACACGACCTAAGATGAAAAAATCGGATTTACCTAATGACCCCAATGCATTGAAAGCATTGGTGATGCAGTTGCAACGTGAAAAGGAAGATGCTCAGTTGAAGGCTGAGGCTATGGAAATTTTGGTGGATATCGGTGAGCAGCGATATGGGATGAATCTTAAAAAAAAGTTGGTACGAAACGGTCGAAAAGTTAAAACATAACCACCCTTCTGTTGGGCTTTTAAGGCTCACAAGTATTTTTGGTAAGAGTCGACAAGCCTGGCAGCAGCATGAAGTGAAATTGGCGGATTGGGTTGGTAAAGAAGAGTTTATCCTCAAGGTAATTAAAGAAGCGCGCAAAGATCAGCCAAATATGGGTGGCCGCAAACTACACATCGAAATCAATGATACGCTTGAAGCTGAAGGTATCTATTTGGGGCGTGATCGGTTGTTCTCGTTTTTGAAAGAGCATAACGGCTTGATTAAGAAGAAAAAAAGCTACATAAAAACCACCAATTCAAAGCATAAATTCAAGAAGCATCCCTACTTGATTGGTAACATTCAGCCCACAAGACCAAATGAAATTTGGGTAGCAGACATTACCTATATCAGTATTTTGGGGCGCCAGAGACACGCCTACTTACACCTGGTGACTGATCTGTATTCGAGAAAGATTGTCGGTTGGCAACTTTCTGACAGTCTTGCTGCGGCTGATAGCATTAAGGCCTTAAAGATGGCACTCAAACAGCGACCAGACAAGGCGCAACCGTTGATCCATCATTCCGATCGTGGTGTTCAGTATTGCTGCAACGCATATATCAAAATGTTGAGAAAGAATGAAATACAAGTGAGTATGACGGAAAGTTATGACCCCTATCAAAATGCCGTTGCAGAACGAGTAAATGGTATTTTGAAACAAGAGTTTTACCTTGAAGCAAGTTTTTTAACGGTTGCAGATGCAAAGAAAAAAGCCACTTGGGCAATTGATATTTATAACCATAAAAGAAGGCATTGGAGTCTCGATTTGATGACACCGGAAGAAGCTCATAATCACCAAGGACTGATCAAACGAAAATGGAAAAACTATAGAAAAAATAAGCGATTAGGAGCCGCTCCTTTTCAGCGGTGTAGTTCGTGCACTTTTGAATTTGGGTTAGTGAGTTTTGGCAGGCTCGAGCCTGCCAAAGGAACTCACCCTAATTTAAAAGTTCCCCGCGGGAGCGCGGCGCCCGCGGCGACATCTCGAAATGTAACATAAAACACATACCTATTATAGTACAATTTACAAAGCATCCAATCAGACGAAAAAGCTGATAATAAGTGCCAAGTTATTTCAGGACAAGACATGATTATCCATCCCGATATCAGGTCAGGCACGTAGGTCTGACCGTACATCACGTAGGCGTATATCATCAGGTCAGGCACATAGGCCTGACCCTACACGTTTTGGATATTAAAAGCCCGATAATAATTATCGTCCGTTAATTTACCAAAAAGCTCCAAGGAATGACCATTATAATTGCCAGGAAAAAACATGACCGTTGGCGCTTGTTTGGCAATATTCTGTAAATTATTGAGCACGTTATGGGATCGGATGAAGGGGAATACCTCGCCGATGCCTGTGAAGAAATATACCTGCGCCTGCGCCTGCTTGATCTTGGCTTCAACCGCCGGCATAAGTACCTCGTGCATGTTCAAACTCGACTGCAAAGCGCGCATGAACTTGGCTTTGTCCTTGCGCCTTTGCTCTACCTTGAACATCTTTTCCATGCCCATTTTGTTGTCAATAATCTCCACTGACAAGTCATAGAGATTGACCTCCAGAACGGAAATGGATCGTTTCTCGAGCTTGTTGATCAACCCACGGATCGCCTGACGCACGGGCATCTCCTGCGTGGGATCATAGGCTGAAATATAGAAAGGGATCTCCCCGCCGAGGGCCTGCATCTTCAAAAATCCTTCTGAAGAAACGACCTCGAATATATGTTCAAATTGTTCGCTTATGCTTGTCATTTTTTTTGTTTTTGGGTGGCATTGCATGCAATCATTAATTAGGTCAGCCGTGTAGGGTCTGGCCTGCGTGCCTGACCTAAATACCGATATTTTTTTTTTAGGTCAGCCACATAGGGCTGACCCTACATACATTCCACCAATTTAATGATGTAACAACACCATCAACCATTCTTCTTTGTCCTGCCGAATGACCTGTTCCAATCTACCCGAAACCCACGGGCGTTGGATTTGGTATTGGCCATCCTCCCCTTCGATCAGGCCTGCTTCCAACAAAATCCCGAAAATTGCCCGACGGACTTTCCGTTCTGTATTCTCCGAAAGCGCCAGCACCTCATCATGCAGTTCCTTTTTGTTCTCAAAGAAACGGTCATAATCCAGTCGGCTGAGCTGATCGTCGAACAGCAAAACCTTATTACGCAGCACCTCGAGGATGAAGTCCCGAATGAAGGGATACACCTTACAAACCGCCAGCAGGGCGAGCAGTTTTTGCGTCGGCAAGTCGGCATCGAGGTAAAACTCCTGTTGTTCGGGCGTCAGGGCTTTGGCGCGTTTGCTGAGTTCGGAATACAACAGACTCCCCGTCTTTATTTTCCCATTTCCAAAATTTAAAATCAGCTCATCCTTCGTTCCCTGCCCCCGTAAAAGTGCGTTCATGACCATCGAAAATTCGGATAATCGCAAAAGGCTAAGCGTAAAAGTAAAGCTATATTTTTTGTTCGGCATCTTGTTTTTATTGGTCATTTGGTAACCAACAAAGGTAAACATTTATAGGGGGTAGGCAAATGATTTCAAGGGTCAGGCCTGCCCGTACCACACGAAATGAATTCGTTATGCTGAGGTCAGCCACATTGGGCCGACCCACACCACAAACCTACCCTTTCCAAGTGCAGCCAATGTGCCTCGAAAAAAAACATGAAAATCCTCCGCTGCACTTTCGTTGCACTGCCATGCCTGACCTTTGGGGTGTTGGTTTGATACTCGCCCTGATGGTAGCCGCCCTTGATGTGGGGAGGTTGTATGCACCGTCCGTACCGAAAGGTCCAAACCAATCATAAGGTACCACAATTCAATTAAGATGATGATTTATTTATTCTCCATAAATATATTGCTGACCACAGCTTTCGGTTTTCTTTTCCTGAAAAGGCTAAAAGAGAATCATCAACTTGCGCAGGAAAATCACCGACTGAAAAAGATGGTGGTCACCGAAGGGTCTTCGCTCGCGAAAATTTCCTTTTCCGGCACTCCCCCCGAACGATTATTAAAACTGAAGGCATTAATGGCCAAGCATATCGACCCCCAACGACTCTTAACCAACGACCGCCTGATCAAAAAAGAAATACTGATTGACGGTCAGCAGCAAAAGCGCCTGTGTCAGTTATGGCAGGAGGGCCAACGACATTACATTGGACTCGAGGAGGACGGGCAATGGATGCGTTACCCCATCAATGACATTGAGGATCTGGAATGGTTTGAGAATCAGCTGTTGGACCGACTGGAGGGTTTGGGGTGTGTCTGACCGTCCAGTTTTCGGAGTAGGGATACAAAAATATTCGACTGCCCAACCCAAGGGGCATGTTTCGCAAGCTTTCAATATCACTCCCCCCCAAAAAAAGAAAGCATTATGTTAAATAATGGGCTTAAAAAAAAGCCACAGGATCGCGCTGTGGCTTCAAACACTAATTCAAATATATAAAATTGAATGGCTTTCATTTTCCTGAGGAAACATCATCGTTCAGCCTCGGGATCGATCAATGAATTTCTTTAATATTTATCGGGCTGTTGCACCTCTTAAATTTCAGTTTTAGCGGTAAATAATATTCGGTTTTCGGCAGGGCAACTAATTCTATGGCTTTAACACAAAATATTATGTTAACAACTTTACGGATTCACCCGATGCCATTAAGCTAAGCAGATTATCCTGTATAGACGTTATTTTTAACGTCCAACACAATGCTGATTTTGAAAGCTGCCTGAGGCTTGTCATTTTATCTGCTTGCAGGAGCGGTCGGTCTGAATTTTGACTTGGCCCCCAATTTGGTGTTCGGCTTGTTGCCCATCACTAATTTCAGGGATCCACCATTCATAATTTCCTGCTGGGTGATATAAGTTCTGTTCACTTTTTTTCCATTGATTTCAATAGACTGCACATAGATATTTTCCGCAGACTGGTTTTTAGCTTCCATAGTGAAAACATTCCCATTGCCCAGTTTCATTTTTGCAGCACTGAACAATGGGGAGCCGATCAAAAACTCCTCATCCCCTGGGCAGGCAGGATAAAATCCCATGGAAGAAAAAACATACCAAGCCGACATCTGCCCACAATCCTCATTATTGGGCATGCCATCAGGCTGATCGGTGTACATTTCATCCATAATCTGGCGGACCAGTGCTTGCGTTTTATAGGGCTGACCGACATAATTATACAGGTAGGCATTCGCATGCCCGGGCTCATCGCCGTGGGCGTATCCACCAATAAAGCCTGAAATATCTACATGCTCCTCGCCTTCCATATCCAGCGACTTGCTGAATAGATCATCGAGTTGGGCCGTGAAATCTTTCACACCACCTTTAAGCTCAATCAAATCATTCACTGCGTGCGGTGCGAAATATTCATAAGCCCACAGATTTCCAGAAATCCAGTGTTGCTGCAATTCGTCCCATTTATGCTGATTAATCTCTCCAAACCAACTGCCGTCGGCATTTTTTGGCCAGAACATTTTGCGGTCGCTATTGAAGAGGTTTCGGTAATTTTCCGATCGTGCTTTAAAAACGCGGTAATCTTCCATTTTACCCAACCGCTTTGCCAAAGAGGCAATGCACCAGTCCTCATAAGCATATTCGAGGGTTTTGGAAACGTTCTTTGGGATATCGGCCGGCACATAACCCAGGCTGATATATTCATCGAGCCCACCGACACCATCCGAACTCGAATCTTTATTCGTGTTGGCAATGTCCTTCATCGCTTCAAAAGCCTCTTCCTCATCAATCCCCGGAACGCCTTTCATAATCGCATCATATAACACGGCCACCGTAGGGTAACCAATCATACAGGTGTTATCTACCCCACAAAGCTCCCACAGTGGTAAATGAGATTTCGCATCGCGGTGGCGGGCAATCAGGGATTGCATCACATTGCTTGACAGTTCTGGAGAAACCATGTGTAACAGCGGTTGGGTAGCCCTGAAAGTATCCCAGAAAGAGAATGAAGAATAGTTTTCAAAGCCTTTCGCCTGATAAACTTTCTCATTGACAATATATTTCCCGTCCACATCTGAGGTCAGGTTTGGGGCAATATAATTGTGATAAATGCCGGTATAAAAAATGCGTTTTTGCGCTTCCGTCCCGCCTGATACCTCAAAAGCATTCAGCTTTTCTGCCCAGGAGGATTTGGCCTGTTTCAATGCCGTACTGAAATCCGTAACTTCCGATGCCAAATTGGCTTTGGCACCTTCGAGGCTCACCGCAGAGATGGCCACACGCACTTCGAGTTGTTGATCGTCTTCAGTATTGAAAATGGCGAACCCTCTTGCTGATTTCCCTTCCCGGCTTGTTGCGCGGGCAAGGTCCTTCCCTGAACTCACCATGAAGCCCGTCATGGGTTTGGAAAATTTGGCCACAAAATAAGTATAGCGTTTGCCGCCCCAACCATTGGAGTAACAATAGCCACTTACCGTATGCTCATCCTCTTGCGTTACTTTGGTTTCGATAATCGACCCGAAAATCTTGTTCGTAGGATCAATCACCACATTGGCTTCCGTGGTTTTAGGGAAATGATACTGATGATACCCCACTCTCCTGCCGGCCGTCAATGCTACATCGACATCATAATCTTTCAGAAATACCTCGTAATAGCCCGGTGAAGCCTGTTCCTGATCATGACTGAAACGTGACCGCCAACCGGCATCGGGATGCTCCTTAGTACCTGGCTCGGTTTGAATTTTCCCGACGGTAGGCATGAGTAAAATATCTCCCAAATCCGACCAGCCCGTACCCGACAAATGGGTGTGGGAAAAACCTTTGAGGTTGGTGTCTGAATAATGATAGCCTGAGCACCAGTTCCAACCCTGCGTGTCTCCATCCGGGCTCAGCTGAATCATCCCATTGGGCATGGTAGCCCCCGGAAAAGTATGGACGATACCGCCGGTTCCAATAAATGGATCGACGTAATCCATGGGTGACTTTGTAACTTGCTTTTTAGTATTTGCCATGGTGGTTCCCATTGCAAATACCCCTGCGATTAACAAAAAAATAGATTTTACCTTTATCATATTATGCTACTTCTACCTGACAAAAAAATACCGCATTGGTATCATCAATCAAAAATATCTGTCGGGGAGGAAAAAAAGCAGTGAATACGAATTACAAATGGGCTACATTCTCTTTTTTTGGCATAAAATCACCTGTAATTATGGTCAGAAGAGGTTCTAAGCCCTTACGCTCCTAATTGGAGGAGACGTTGTCTGGAGCGGTGATCATGATATTTTTCAGGATCTCATTCTTCAGGGTTGCGGGCACAAAAGGCTTGGTCACCGACCCGTTCATACCAATAGCCAGCAAGTTGCCTTTTACTTCCAAAAGGGCGGAGGCGGTCAGTGCGATAATCGGTATGGTGGGGTTAAAAGTCCGGATAATTTTCGTCGCTTCATACCCATTCATCACGGGCATGTGTAAATCCATCAAAATCAAATCGTAGGCATTTTTAGAGGCCATTTTCACGGCAATCTCCCCATTTTCCGCCCAGTCGTGGGACATGCCCCACTTTTTCAGAAACTGTGCGACAACCTTCACATTTATCAGGTTATCTTCAACGAGCAACACCTTTTTGCCCACCAACTCATTTTGATGACCAATCTCGTGCTCCTGTGGAGTAACCTGCGTTTGCACTTCCTCTTTAACCACTCCGAAAGGCACTGTAAAGGTAAAAGTTGTTCCCTTCCCCACTTCACTGTGAACAAAAATTTCCGCATTCATTAAATGGAGCAATTTTTTACTGATCGGCAAGCCCAGACCGGTACCGCCGAATTTACGGTTGGTACTCGCTTCCGCCTGTTCAAAGTCCTTGAAAATCTTATCAATATTCTCTGGCGCAATGCCCACCCCACTGTCTTCCACCTCAAAAGTAACGGTGGCATCTTCAGGGCTACCCTGTTTCAGTCGAATGTTAATGGTCCCGTTTTCGGTGAATTTGATGGCATTATTGATCAGGTTATTCAGCACCTGCGCAATGCGCACAGGGTCCCCTTTTACAAAAGTGGGTACCTGCTCCTCAATGGACAGTACCAGCTGATTGTTGCGGTCTTTAGCATTAAAAGAATTGGCTTCCCGCAGATTGGCCACATGCTCATGCAACTGAAAAGGCACATGTTCAATGGTCAGTTTTCCTGCTATAATTTTGTTATAGTCAAGAATATCATTGATGAGCGACAGGAGGTTGTCCGCAGAAAATTTCATCACATTTAAATTATCCACCTGATCTTCGTTGGGCTTGGAATCAATCAAAATATTTGTAATCCCAATCACGGCATTCAGTGGGGTGCGGAGCTCATGACTCATCGAGGAAAGGAAATTCTGTTTTGCCTCGGAGACCGATTCGGCAAGTTCTCGCGCTTTGATCAGCTTTTCTTCTGCTTCAATCTGCTGATCAATCAAATCTGTCAGGTGCTGATTATGCGCCTCCAGCCTTCTACTGTAATGGTATTTTTCCTGCACAATCCGATAGCTGTAAATGCACACCAAACAAAAGCACACGGCAATATTACCGATAATCAGCGGCATGTACGAGCTGCTCATCAGGGCATCATTGGTGAAATATTTATAGCTGATATCGACGATCAGGTTGACCAGAATCAAAAGATAGGAGAAAAATATAAGCTTCTTTTCCTCATAGGAAAAGAACATCAGCGGCACCAGGACCATCGAAAAAAAGTAAACAAACAGCAACGTTTCTCCCCCCAGGACCATGGAGTAAACCGTGATCTCGATGGTGGTCTGGATGACAATATAAATTTTTGCTGCCAAATATTTTTTAAAGTGATTAAGCACCGGAACGGTAATATAGGCAAAAGACAGCACCGCAGATAAAGGGGACATGAACTCAAGCCCTTGCATCTGCTGAAAAATAAAAATGTAAGGAAAAATCACCAAGGCAATCAGCAGGGCAATAGTGTTGCTCAACTTTACACCATCAGCATTGGATTTATAGGAAGACTCGATCATATATATTGGATTGATCCGACACAGGATAAAATTCAAAAAAGACGCTAATAGAAATACAATAGAGGTTAAATTCACCTCACTTTCTGAAGTTAAGACATCTGTTTGAAATTAGCACTCTGAAATCCGGTGAATGGATCCTATAAGTTACCAAGTGCGAATTAAATTGACCAACACCCCTACAGGAAGGTAATCATCTGAATTGACCGGTAAACGTACTTTTTTTCACTCTTCCGCCAATAAAGCATGGAGATTGCCATCATTTTACGCGCTGTTTTCAAGAAAAATATTACATATCAATCAACGCCCTCTCCCATAAAAAATCAAATATCTTCTGATCCACTTCCGAAGTCCGTTCCCGATCCCGATAGCGCATCCACTCGAAGCAATCGATTTCACTTGAAGCGGTCAGTGTTCCCGAAAAATTCGCTTCATAACACCGCATCTGCAACAATACTTCCGCATCATGCCCGTGTGCGTGTGCTTCAAAAGTGCCTATATAAATGGCAGAGTCCCGGTCTATCTCCACATCAAGTTCCTCTTTAATCTCCCGGCAAAGCACCTCAACATCGGTCTCCCCCGCTTCCCTTTTTCCGCCAGGGAAATAATAAACCGATTTACCCCTACTACGCGTGCTCAACACTCGTCGATCTTCGATCTTCGAGGTGGATCCAAGCCACTTTATCTATCAATTTCATGCAACAAAGGAATAGAGAATCTGGATAATTACCAAGACGTAAGAAATTCGATCAACTTGATTAATATTAACCAATTCGGGTTTTGATGTTATCATTACAGGAACCCTAACCACCTATTCCAGTGGTTTTAACTACAGATATAAATTAATTCTAAATGAATTCAATTGGATATTTAGTATAGACGACCTTATCCTATGTAATATCTTACATCTGTGCCTGTAAGCCCAAATAGGCTCAACTATGTAATTTCATTTATTTTTAATAATATCATTCATAGGTTAGTAATAAACAATCCACCAAAAGATCAAAACCTGCATTGCAGGGGCATTTAGCTAAAAGGAAATAAGCATGGAAAGAGTGATCAACAGTAACACAAATCAGGCGCTTGAGCAGGAAAATCTGCTTAAAATTTATGATAGCCTTCCTGTGCTATGTGCTACTATATGTCCTTCTTCAGGAAAAATTTTGGCCTGTAACCCCTCATTTTCAAAGGTATTATTGTATGAAAATTCGGAAGTGATCGGAAAATCATTATCCTATTTTTTTCATCCCAATGATCTTGATGTTGCCCTCGGCGTGGGTAATGGTATTGATACCAACAAAAATCTCCCTGCTATGGAGGTGGGTCTGCTCACCAAAAAAGGGGCAACGATTCCTGTTTTGTTTTCTGTTGACCTTCAGTATAATAAAGAAGGGGCTTTACAATTTATCAACACCACTTTTCAGAATAACACGGCCATTAAAGGCATCGAAAAGAAACTGGAGGATATTTTAACACTAACCTCCCACGATTTGCGCTCACCACTGAATTCTATTGGTGGGCTGGTGAATTTATTGCTGAGAATCAATGGGCAGCATTATGATCAACGCACCATTTCTGCCATGCAGATCATTAACCAGTCGATCCTGAAAATGACTGACCTGGTAGATGATTTACCCCTTTTGGCAAGTAATAAGGAACGAAAAGTCAAAAAGCTGATCTGCCCGGAAAATATCGTGGCAGAAGTGCTCGAACAGTTGGATGAAGAAATGACCAATACCAAAGGCTCGGTTGATGTCGAGGGCGAATTACCTTTGGTGAAAGTTTATAAAGAAGAATTTAAGGAGGCCTTTTGCCACCTCATCAGCAACGCATTGTCTTACCATAAAATAGAGGAGCCACCACACGTAAAGATCAGTGCCGACAGAATTGGCGAGCAAGCTATATTTAAAATCAGTGACAACGGAATTGGTATTGAAGCAAAAGATTTTAAAAAGATATTTATGATTTTCAGACGGGTTCACAACGAACGAAACATTCAGGGTTTAGGTCTTGGTCTGAACAAAACGAAAAAAATCATCGATAACCATGCAGGAAAAATTTGGGTGGAATCCAAAATTGGCGTGGGCAGCGATTTCTTTTTTTCTATTCCTCTCGAAAATTAAACCTATGGCGATGAATACCCAAAACAGCACAACAACGAATGCTAACAGGTATGAACCTACTGACAAAGCATTAATTTTTGACCAAATACTGGAAAGTACGCTCGCGGGCTATTGGGATTGGAATATCCCCGAGAATACGGAATATATGAGCCCTACTTTCAAGGCGATGTTTGGGTATCTGCCCGAAGAGATGGAGAATGTTCCGGAAAGCTGGCAGAAGATTATTCACCCCGACGACCTGCCTTCCGTATATGAGATATTTGAAAAACACATCGAATCAAAAGGTAAAATCCCTTATGATAATGAGGTGCGGTATTTTCATAAAAATGGCTCTATTGTCTGGGTCTACTGTCGTGGGCAGGTGATTGAGTGGGACGAGGAAGGAAACCCGACAAGGATGATTGGGACGCATGTAGACATTACCAAACATAAAGAGGCTGAAAATGTAAAACAACATAATAAAGAACTTGAGCTGAAAAACCGGGAGCTTGAGCAGTTTGCTTATGTTATTTCTCATGACCTCCAAGAGCCCCTGAACACGATTCAGAGCTATATCGGATTGTTGAATACCAAGGAGCAGATGCTGGGTGATCAGGATACGCAGATTTTCATGCGGTTCATCAATTTGGCGGCAAAGAACATGAGCCTGATGGTAAAATCACTGCTGGATTATACCCGAATTGGTAAAAATCAGAATATTGAACAAGTCGATACTAACCAGATTCTGCTGAACTGCAAAGCACAGCTTAATGCTGAAATATCGAAATCTAATGCTGAGCTGGTTTTTAAGGATTTGCCGATTGTAAAAGGCATGAAGTTCGAACTGCATCAGCTATTTTATCACTTGATTTCCAATGCCTTAAAATTTTCCTCCTCCGAAAGAACACCTGTGGTAACGGTTACCTATTCGGAAACAGAGTTTGACTGGATTTTCAATATCAAGGATAATGGCATTGGCATTGACAAAAATAATTTAAGAAAGATCTTTGTCATCTTTAAACGCCTACATAATAAAAAGGACTATCCCGGTGCAGGCATTGGTTTATCCCATTGCCTGAAAATAACCACTTTGCACCACGGCGACATCTGGGTAAATTCAGAATTGGGCAAAGGCAGTATATTTAGTTTTAGAATATCAAAAAACCTTAACTATGAATAAAAAATTAGACTCCGTATTATTGATTGACGATGATGAGGCCAACAATTTCCTTAACGCAATGGTGTTAGAGGAAATGAGCGTGGCCAAAAAAATTCACGTCAGGTTGAATGGACAAGAAGGCATTGACTTCTTAAATCAGTGTATTGCAGGCCATGAGCCCTTACCTAATCTGATTTTTTTAGACATCAATATGCCCCTGGTCAATGGCTGGGAATTTTTAGAAAGATTGGAGGAGATTGACACCAAGCAAAAACTCCCCATAGTCATCGTCCTGCTAACCACCTCCCTGAATCCCGATGATCAGGAACAAGCAAAGGCGCTGGAAAGAATTAGTGCATTTCTGAATAAACCCCTTTCTGTGGAAACGCTCAAAGAGATTTTTGCCCAGTTTTTTGACATTGAACTTGCGGTTTAAATTCAGGCTTATGCATAAAAAGTTAATCTCAAACGATCGTGACCCTCACCCCATCAGACCCCTTAGGCATTTAAGCCATAGGGGTTTTGTTTTTTAGAAACATCGTGCTGATCAGATTCTCTGAGTTTTTCAAACGTCTGCACACCAATCGGTAAGGCTTCTCTTTGGCTCATGGGATTGCCCATTATTTGTTTGGTGTTAAAAATACTGAGGCTTTGGGGTTATGTTAATTTCTCGACAACTCCTCAGCCTTAAACCAATCCAAATTCTTTTTCTCTTCGCTAAAGTGCATTCCGATCAACACGATCTTCCGGCCATCATTCAAGTACGGTTCGTAGTATTTTTTCTTATGAATCTGATCCAAAGCTTCACCTCTGTCGCCATCTTTCGGCTTCGCTACATTGACTTTGAATTCGATCACATAAATATGCGTTGGGCTTTCCATCACCATATCGATCCGACCTGCTGAATTGGTTTCTTCCGTTCTGCATTTTAATCCAAGCCCAGCCATGAAACTGAACATCACCGAAGCATAATACCCCTCGTATTTTTGAATGTTGTTTTGAACATAATTATTGAAAGGAATGGCGGCAAACATCGCACGGACACTGGCTTCGAATTCCTTCAAGTCATTCTTGAATAAGCTTCGCACAGCTTCATTCCTTTTCAACAAGCGATTGGACTCTACCGAAGTTAGGCTGATCAAAAAGAGCATATTCAACGTCATTCGAACTTCACGATTTGGGGTAGCAAGCACATAACTACTGCCGCCAAAAGGCTCCTGAATCTCTTCGGTAATCGTCAAATAGCCTGCCTGCCAGAGCAAAGAGGGTAAGTTCAAATTACTGAGCGTAAACTGTTTTAACTCTTGAGAGGATAACTCCAAATTTTCCAGATCATACGTTTCATACGCTCCTTTCTCGAACATCTTGGTCAAAAAAGAAGGCTGACCGGAATCCCACCAATAATTATCGAACTTAGCCCCTTTGTCCAAAAATATCAAAATGTCAAATGGATTGTAAACCCTGTCCCCGAGGTAGTTGTAGCCATTATACCATGCCTTAACCTCCTCCATATTTACCCCATCGAAGTAATCACCAAAGCAGTTGTCCAATTCATTTTGAGTAAAGCCGCAAACAGAAGCATATCGCTTATCTAAGGAGATATCATTGAAATTATTCGCACCGCTAAATAGGCCAACACCCGTGAATTTGGTAATGCCGGTCATGAAGCAAAAACGGATATACTGATCTGAGGCTTTGATGGCTGAATAAAATCCACGAAGAACATCTAATGATTTTGAAGCCAAGTCATCGTCATTAGATAACGTGTCTTGAATAGGTTTATCATACTCATCAATAAGTATGACAACTTTATGCTCAAATTTTTCATATAAGGTCCGAATCAGCTCTGATAATTGTGGGCCATGACCAGACTTTTTAAAATTGCCAAAATCCAATTGGAACTTATGGCAATTATCAATCAGGCAGTTGGTCAATTGCTTTTCCAAGTCTTCAACTGAAGTGTATTTTATGCCACTCAAATCCACCCTTACAACTGGATATTGCTCAGACCAATCCCATTTATCATGAATGTATAAACCTTCGAACAGTTCTTGCTTTCCTTCAAAAAGAGCCTGCATAGTCGAGCACAACATTGACTTACCAAAACGGCGAGGGCGGGAAAGGAAGTAATAACCAGCACTTAGCTTGGTCATTTCGTAAATCTGCCCTGTTTTATCGATATACAAAAAATCATCCTTAGAAGATCTAAGGGTTTCAAAAGTCTGTATTCCAATGGGTAATGCTTGTCTTTGGCTCATGGGATTATCCATTTTTTTGTATGGTGGTTAAAGATACTGAATTTTGAGGCTATGTTAATTTCTCAACAACTCCTCCGCCCTAAACCAATCCAAATTCTTTTTCTTCTCACTAAAGTGCATCCCGATAAGCACAATCTTCCGGCCATCATTTAGATATGGTTCATAGTATTTTTTCTCATGAATTTGATCCAAGGCTTCTCCTCTTTCATCACCTTCAGGCTTCGCTGCATTAACCTTGAATTCGATCACATAAATATGCGATGGGCTTTCCATCACCATATCTATCCGACCTGCTGAATTGGTTTCTTCCGTTCTGCATTTTAGTCCAAGCCCAGCCATAAAACTGAACATCACCGAAGCGTAATACCCCTCGTATTTTTGAATGTTGTTTTGAACATAATTATTGAAAGGAATGGCGGCAAACATTGCACGGACACTGGCTTCGAATTCCTTCAAGTCATTCTTGAATAAGCTTCGCACAGCTTCATTTCTTTTCAAAAGTCGGTTAGATTCTACCGAAGTCAGGCTAATCAAAAAGAGCATATTCAAGGTCATCCGAACTTCACGATTTGGCGTGGCAAGCACATAACTACTCCCGCCAAAAGGCTCCTGAATCTCTTCCGTAATCGTCAAGTAACCTGCCTGCCAGAGCAAAGAGGGTAAGTTCAACTTACTGAGCGTAAACTGTTTTAACTCTTGAGAAGATAACTCCAAATTCTCCAGATCATACGTTTCATACGCTCCTTTCTCGAACATCTTGGTCAAAAAAGAAGGCTGACCAGAATCCCACCAATAATTATCGAACTTAGCCCCTTTGTCCAAAAATATCAAAATGTCAAATGGATTGTAAACCCTGTCCCCGAGGTAGTTGTAGCCATTATACCATGCCTTAACCTCCTCCATATTTACCCCATCGAAGTAATCACCAAAGCAGTTGTCCAATTCATTTTGAGTAAAGCCGCAAACAGAAGCATATCGCTTATCTAAGGAGATATCATTGAAATTATTCGCACCGCTAAATAGGCCAACACCCGTGAACTTGGTAATGCCGGTCATGAAGCAAAAACGGATATACTGATCTGAGGCTTTGATGGCTGAATAAAATCCACGAAGAACATCTAATGATTTTGAAGCCAAGTCATCGTCATTCGATAGCGTGTCTTGAATAGGTTTATCATACTCATCAATAAGTATGACGACTTTATTCTGATACTTTTCGGCTATCGATTCAATCAACATCATAAACTGTGACCCTAATAGCTCATCGGTATTTAGGTCAATTTGATGTTTCTTTGCGTTTGAATTCAAGACAAACTGAATTTTTTGTTCAACAGTTTCAAGATTCTTATAAGTAACACCACTCAAATCAATCCTTACCACAGGGAGTTTCACGGACCAATCCCATTTATCATGAATGTATAAACCTTCGAACAGTTCTTGCTTTCCTTCAAAAAGAGCCTGCATAGTCGAGCACAACATTGACTTACCAAAACGGCGAGGGCGAGAAAGGAAGTAGTAACCCACACTAAGCTTAGTCATTTTATAAATCTCCGCTGTTTTATCGATATACAAAAAATCATCCTTAGAAGATCTAAGGGTTTCAAAAGTCTGTATTCCAATGGGTAATGCTTGTCTTTGGCTCATGGGGTTGTCCATTAATTTGTATGGTGGTTAAAGATACTGAATTTTGGGGAAATGATGTGTTTACGATTCCTGAATGATTGATTATACCTACATCTCCACTCCAAAATCCATCGCTCTCCGCTTCCGCTTTTTCTAAAATAAATTATCGTCGTCATCACCATCACGCTGTTTACCGCCATAACCTGCTCAAAAATTGGTTTTAGACTCTCGCCTTTCTCTGCGCCTCCATGCAAATAGTGGTCAATCGTTGATGCCGAGCAACGAGTCAATGAAAATGAAAAGCACCTTCAACAGCTGAAACTGACTTTGAAAGAGGAGTTAGAAATGGCTGATTCAGCAACAAAACCTTTGACCACTCAGTGTGAATTTAGTCATGAAAAGCAATCAGAAAATGACTTCGAAAGTTCACTATCAAAATTAGTTTAAATTCATCCTCATCAAGAAAAGGTAAAGCAAAATTCTACCACTGGTTTTCAATTGATCCTTTTGAAAATCCAAAGGAACCACTAATCAATACTCTGTACACTTTTCGATGACTTGCAAAAAAATGGTGACTCGTAATTTGTATCACTAAAAACTACCTACTAAGTCACCGTCAAAAGCATTGAAACACACACTCCTTCTGCAAGAAGCAACAAAATATCTCTGACAAGTAGGTGGCAACAGAAATTTTTATTGATCCATTTTCGCATTCTATTGTCTTTCCCAGGACGATATAATCATACCAATTTTGCCTGTAACAGCGATTAAAACGAAGGTACATTTCGGAGAAGACATGAAATGTCACCTGATTATTTGGCATTCAATTCAGTCCTACTTGAGTGTTTCACCGATGAAGAAAGAATTTTTGCCTTAGATCCAAGGAATATCTCAAAACGGAGCAAGCACAGCCCTGGCGTGGGGTATTTTTCCTGTTTTCGCCATCGGGACACCCAAGTCAAAAATTGAATAATTCCGCTAATTTTACCTGCTCTGGTTGCAACAAAAGTACTTTGTTTATTTTGCTGCCATCTGATAGTGGAACTTGAATTTCATAAATGCTTCGAGCAATTTTGATTGTCTGTTCAGGACTTAGCCCTGCCTCTTTAATATTGAGCTGTCTCTCCAACTCTTTATGTAGATTATATGCAACAAAGGAAATGCAGATATGACTCTCAATTCTTTTTTGAATCCGATGGAATATAGGTCTAATTTTTAAGTCTGTCTTCGAGATACGAAAAGCTTTTTCAATTTTCCATAGTTCTCCATAATTGGCAATGATTTCATCAGAATTACCCTCTACGTTCGTTAAATAGCCTTTTAGGCCATCCCATTTACCATCTTCCTTGAACTTCTCTTCATCTAACTGCACCTTTACCTCGCCATCAAGTTTTAAATATTTGTTATAGCCTCTGTTATTGATATTGGACTTTGTAAGCTTACCTGATGCAATATTCTTCTTGAGTTTATCAAGCCCTTTTTGTCTGTTTTTACCATCCTTTTTGGCTCTTTTGTCAGAATATGTAATAATCAGCCTTAATCCATCAGGTTGAGCTATTTCAGCAGACTCTCCATTACCCAAAGTCAAGTTTAATATTTGGTCTTTGACTTCTTTGTTCATGTTCTTAATTCTTGCTCCGAGAATAAATCCATAGCCTTTATTAAGTAGTTCTTTTACATTTTTATTAGACATGAGCCCTGAATCAGCAACAACTACCAACTTGGTAATATTATATTTGTTGCAGAACTCATCCACGATAGGCAACATGGTATGCCCTTCAAACTTATTACCTTCAAATATTTCGTAAGCAAGTGGATAGCCTCCTCTACTAACCAATAAGCCCAGTACAATTTGCGGATTTTGATGTTTCCCCTCTTTTGAAAAGCCTGTTTTTCTTAAATCATCTTGATGATCTGTTTCAAAATAAAGAGTGGTTACATCATAAAATGCAATATTCACCTCGCCTTCTAAAACTTGTTTCGAGTGTTCGAAGCTAAGATGTTGTAATATCTCTTTATACTCTGAATGAACCTTATCCATTAGCCTGTAAACAGTATTGACAGAGACATTCATCCCATGATTTAACGACCAATGCTCTGTTGTCGCTAGCTTGCTTACAGGATATTCAATGCGAGAAAATACTAATCTCCGAAATAAGAGATCACCGACAAGATTAAAGCCTATTTCGTCATAAATAGAATTTAGTAGAAGGTCAATGCCAACTGATTTGACTTGATCTATTTTGTCAAGGACCTGTTGAGTTTTGGTTCTTTGATTATCGAAATTAATGGCAACCTGACCAGTCTGACCATGAATCCATCGATTTGCTTCATTTTTAAGTGCTAAAATCTCGTTTGGGTCAGCCGATGAGCCAAAAGTCTTAACAACTTTGTACTTTTTTGAGGATTTATAGATGACTTGGACACTAATGCTACCACTTTTATTGAGTTTTTCACGCACAAACATGCCTTAAATTAGGCAAAATTTAGAAACGGGACACCCACTTTTGACCTATTTTTATTGTAATCGATTGATTTTTAGGGTGTAGCGAAAATCAACCAAAAAAGGTGGCGAAGACAGGGGAGCAAGCACAGCCCTGGCGTGGGGTATTTTTGGTCTGGCTGTGCTGGGACTACAAAATGGAATGGGAAAAGAGGCGGAAAATATTGTTTTCAACAGATCCTGAAATAACGGGGAAGCGGGTGAATGAAAGATAACGACTTGGATTTCTGTATCGAGATGCAAAACAGTTTACAGGACTTAATCATTGTCAATCACGGAGCAAAATGAAAATTCATAACCACGTATATTTATCTTTGGCAGCTGTATTACTTCCCAAATATGGAACAAGGTAATCCATTTTACATGAGCAGTAATAAGTTAAACTATTTCAATAAGGTGTTCTTTACTCAAATTATTGAGGGTCAGGGATAAAACCCGAATCGATCAATAATTAGGGCTTTGTAGGAGAGGTGCATAATTAGGGCTCTATTGCAAGTTAAAAATATTACGGAGTGTTATCAAAATTAGATGGGTAAAATGGTCTCCTGTTCGGCTGATAGGTGGTATCCTTTTAGTTGGTGCTTACAGCATTACTATAAATTCGGCCACCATAGCAGGTAATTGGTAGAATTATACTATATTATTATGCTGATTTTTCAGTCGAAAACACAACCTCAATTTATAAAAATCAATATGATGAAAAAATCCCTACGATACTTGCCTATTTTAATGCTCGGCATGGTGGCTTGCCAGGAAGAAAAAGCAACCACCTCAACGCCAGAAAACACCAACACAGTTGCTGTTGCGCCTGCCATCCAAGGAGAAGACCAACCGCAAGCGGAGGTAAAACCGACGGCGACATTGCCTGCTTCTACGGAGTCGAACACTGTTTTTCAGGATTTTACAGCGATCACCAAACTGGAAGGAAATCCTGTCACCACCTTTCAGAAACAACTGGAGCAAAAGGCTGCCAAGGTAATTGTACTGACCAAAGAAAATATGCCTGAGGTGCTGTCGCTTTCGAAAAGCTATCAGCAGGTCTACATCATTACAGGAAACCATACCGTGGCAAAAATCCTTGACCTGAAAAACAGCCTTCCTTCCGGTGCATGGGCCTGTAAAATGCCACAGTCCGAGGGGTATATCAAAAAAGGAGCGATGAAGCATACCACCGATTACCTGAACAATATTATCGGTGTTCCTGATCAGCAGAAACGAACCGTTTATTTTATAAACTAAAAAAAAGGCCTTTCTATAGATTTAGAAAGGCCTTTTTTGTTAAGGTTTTACCCTGCTGATATTTTCGGTAGTCAACATCACATGGGTACTATCGAGCGGGGTAACCTCAAGGAAGAAAGTATTCTTTTTGATCGTTCCATCCTCATATTGCATTTCACCGATCACCACTTTCTCCTGCGTTCTGAGCGCCTCCATATATTTATCAGGCAGGCCATAATTATAAGCCTCTGGAAAAGACTCCCGCAGTGTCCTACCAATGGTGGCTTCGAGGTCCGCACCTACAATTTTAGAATTGGTATTGTTGACATAAACGTTCCGAAATTCCATGGTATCACGATCAATTAACTCTAAAATAAAGACGCCAATGGGCATATTGTCAAGCATTTTACTAATTGAAAAGTCGTTCATGTCAGTCTAAGTCAAAAATTTTTGATGGTCAAAAAGGTAGGTCTATGAGTAATCAGAGCACCTTATTTAGCGGTTAAGTTAATAACAATTTAAGTAACAATCCCTTAAAAAAGGGAAAAACATCCTCATAATATTACCTGCTAACTTCCTGCTTTTATATGCCGATGATTAAATTGTATTATCAAGGCTATTTGCTTGGTTTGCTGATGAACAGTTCACCTGAATTAGTACAATAGCGGTACGATCCATCCATGTGACCTTCCGTTTTATCGGCTTCATCAATCTGACATCGTATTCGAAAATTTTCAAGGACCGACAACAATTGGATCGTAGTGCTACGAAAGCGGTGAAGTAGCAGGCCCTTTCACTTGTCAATAGTTGATCCTTCGAGTAGGCAATTAGCGATGGGGGGAATTTGACGCGCAGATAACTTCCCATCAAGCACAAAACCTACTGGTCATCCAGAGCACCACACTCCCGACTGAAAACAAATGGCCTTTCTACAACGATCCAAGCTCCTCATTTTAGCGCGATGCGACCTCAATATACTGCTGAATTTTGTGTCCATCTTCATCCACCAACTGTAAGAGGTGTCTCCCGGACATCGGGGCTATGGCCAACTCATGCACTCCATTGGTGGTGCCTAAAAACTGATCATCCAAATGCCAGAATATTTTTTTTGACGGATATTGATGGACAACCTTACAGACCACCTGCTGATAATTTCCATCGAGATCTTTGGGCATCCACAAGCGCCTGTTTTTCTGCGGATAAATAAAGGCCATCGGCTGTTGCCCATCGGGCAGGCAGGTGTTTTTCCAGGCGGGTAATTTTCGGTACAGTGCATGGGTTTGCTGATAGTACCATTCCATAACGTGGGGCAAAACAAACCAGCTTTGGTGTTTCATTTTGTAAGTGGGATAACAAGTCGAGGAAACCCGATATTGCTCTTCTTCATCGAGGTGAACCTGCACATGATAGGGGCAAATTTCCGTTCTTGCTCCTGCCAGATTGACCAATTTAGTTACTGAAGGACAGTAAGGGTTGGGCTTAAATCCTGACTGGCTGCACACCCGCATTTCCGATAAATCACCATAAGGCACCTGCCATTGGCGATCCACCTTTAGCCCACGAAAAATATCAAACAGCACAGGCGCAGCGACAAGGCCTCCGACAATCCCCGATCGTCCTTCCCCATTGGCATTGCCTACCCATACCCCCACCACATAATCTGCCGTCACACCAACCGCCCAGGCATCGCGAAGACCATAGCTGGTACCGGTTTTCCAGGCAATCTGCTGATGGGTGGTAAATTGTTCCCAGCCAGATTCCTCGGCAGGTCTGCGGACATTTTTCATGGCCTCGAAGGTATGATAAATCGCTCCTGCGGTAAGTATCGCCGATTGCTGAGTGTTGGCAGGCAAAGGCAATTGCTGCTGCCTGAATATATAGGGCGCAGGGAACTGTTCTGCGGGGTACTGACTGCTGTGTCTGGAAAAATAATCCATTTTGCGCATCATGCCCGCATACATTCCCACCAAATCGAACAACTTTACTTCCGCACCACCAAGCACCAGCGAAAGCCCATAATGTGCCGCTGGCCGCTCGAGGGTGCTCATGCCCAATTGCTGTAAATCGGCATGAAATTTCCCAACACCATAGTCCTTTAGCATGTCCACCGCAGGAATGTTCAGCGATCGGCTCAGTGCCTCATCAGCCGGAACAGCACCGTCGAATGTCTTTGAATAATTTTTGGGCGTAAAATTTTTATAATAACGCGGCACATCTGCCACCAGCGCCTGGGGCATGATTTGTCCATCAGCCAAAGCGGCTGCATATAAAAAGGGCTTCAGAATACTGCCCGTACTGCGGCGCGCCTGAATCATATCTACGTGCTCATGGGGTGCGCCCTCAATATTGCCAGCATAAGCCATCACCTCATTGGTTTGCACATTCAGTACAATCGCACCAATATTTTGTATTTCACTGCGCTTAAGTTGATCATGATGCCACCGCACCACTTCATTGATTTTAGCCTGCACATTTTTCTGCAAATGGAGATAATGCACCTGCCCTTCTCCCTGCTTGCGGCAAAGTTCAAGCAGGTGGGGAGCCAGACGTGGAAGTGCATGCGGATGCGCCGGAATCGGTTCATCCATCGCCAGCCGGCAACTCACCGAATCCATCAGGCCGTGATCTCGCAATTTGACCAGCAGCCGGTTGCGCTTCCGTAGAAGTATTGCCCGGTTTTTCCCGGTATGAATCAGCCCCGGAGCATTGGGCAATACCGCAAGCAAGGCACTTTCCGCCCACGATAACTGCTGAATATTACGCTGAAAATAGCGCCAGCTTGCCCCTTCAATTCCCACCACATTTCCCCCATAAGGGGCATGGGTCTGATAAAGCCGCAATATTTCCTGTTTTGAATAACGCAACTCGAGGCGGAGGCTTTGCAATATTTCCAGCAGCTTGTAAGGAATGGTTCGGGGGTGGTTTGTAGCCATGCGAACCACCTGCATGCTGAGTGTACTGCCACCACTGACCACCCGACCTGCCCGAATATTCTGCAAGGTGGCACGGCCTATTGCCAATGGATTAACCCCCGGGTGAACATCAAAATATTCATCTTCATAAAGCCGCAGGGCGGTCTCATACTTGAATGATCGTCGTTCGGAAGCGGGAAAGCGCCATTGTCCATCTGCCGCAATATGGGCGCCAAGCAACAGGCTGTCGCGATCATAAATCACCGTAGAATACGGCACATCAAACAAGCGTGAGGGCAGGGCGAAATAAAAACCCAGTCCCATCATCAATAATAAAATATAACGCTTCCCTTTCATCCTCCTGCTCCCTTTTTAAAACTTGCAGTACCGCCTGATGGCCATCATTTACAGTTCGTTTTGTGCCATTACCTTGATCCACCTGCCGGGCTTTCTGGCCGTAACTTCTCGGTCGTACATCGCTTCGCAACTCACTGAAGGCAAATAATATTGCCCCTGATAACTGGCATTCAGCAGCAGTGCAAACGATTTTTCTTCCCCAGCCTTGAGGTCAAAATACTGATAAACCCGGTCATCACGGATATCCAGATAATCCGGTCGGTCATATTTGGCATTGTCGGCAAAAGCATCCAGTCGGCTGTTATGGATTTCCCAGCCTGAAGGGAAAATCTGTGTAAGGGCCATGTCCTTTAACTGGCGCATTTGTGCCGTATTTTTGACATGCACCACCGCCTTGAAATCCATGCCCTGCGCAATGTTGTCCACCTCAATGGGGTGATCTTCAAGATCATAATAATTGACCCTCAGTTGCAGGTTCTTGTGCAATTCCGTAGGATCTTCCCCAAACGGGACACCGCTAACAATAACCCTTGCAAACAGCAACTGATCATCATCGGCAGCAATCAGCAACTCCTGATTTTGCTTTTCTGCGGCAAGTTCCACCTGATAGAATGCCCTTTCAGATTTTACACTGACCGACGGTTCCTTATTGAGTGCGTACTCGAAAGTCATGCTTTTCGGCGCCCCCTCTTTAGCCACTTTACTGATCGCCAACAGCGCATAGGCCGTCGTTTGTGTGCTGTACCATTGGTCCCGGCCGAGTTGTTCCGCGACTTCCAGGATCAACGGTTTTGCCGCATCCATATCGCCAATTTCCAAAAGAGCCTCAAGTGCCATGGCCTGATTCCGCAATGCCGACCCGTAGGTGGCCTGATCATTATTGCTTTGCATTGCAGAATTTTGAGCTGCCTCATGCATCAGCGTTTTGGCTACCTCGGGTGTGCCCGTAAGTGCATAAGCCATCCCCAGTCTCATTTTTGCTTCTGAAGATAATCCACTCATGGTACGCATCCTGTTCATCGCACTCTTGTTCGGCTCCTGCGCCAATGAGAGGGTAAACAATCGGTAAGCCTGTACAAAATCATTATTTCCGTTCCCCTGCTCCCATCGGCTGGCCTTGTCGGATTGGTACTCCAGCCATTTCGACTTAAAGGAGGAAGGTACCTCGTAGCCTTTCTTTTCCGCTTCAAGTAAAAAATGTCCGGCATAATTTGTTCCCCACTCGTTCGCCCTGAGTCCACTTCCTGGCCAGTAGGTCAACCCTCCTGAGGGCAACAAAAACGACATCAGCCGCTGAATGCCGGCCTTCACATTTTTCTCAATTTCTTTTTCCTGATCAACACTCAGCTCCACAAAATTCCCCAGCACCAACTGCGGAAATACTCCACTCGTAGTTTGCTCCACGCAACCGTGCGGATACCTGATCAGGTAATTCATCCGCTTGGTCAGGTTGATCGCCGGCAAGGAAGAAACTTCAAGCGATACCTTGTTGGTGCCCGCCATGCCATGTAATTCAAAAGGAATACGGCTGTTTCCCCCCTGAAGGGTTTGTGCAAAAACCCTGGCCATCGGCGGATTCGGGTTTCGGACTTCAACAGCTATTTCGTGCTTGGCCACAAGACCATTGCCTGATTTTGCCTCGATCATCACTTTTGACATGCCCAACGCCTTGGCTACCTCCAGGTCAAAGAAAACCATTTGCTCTCCCATCTTTTTAAAATGAACCTGTTGCAGCTTGGAAGTCGTTTTCAGGGGTCCCGTTACTGACAGTTTTACATCCACTGTCCCGAGCTGATCTTCCATCCCAAAAACAGTTACAGGAAGGCGCAGTTTTTCCCCAGGGCCCAATACCCGTGGCAGGGTGGCCAATACCATTAATGGTTGCTTAACAGGCGTGGTATGTTCTGCTGTGCCATATTTGGCCTCATGCCGGGCAATAACCATTGTACGCACCGAACCAATGTACTGTGGCATACGCAACTGATGCACCTGCTCTTTCCCCGCTTCAAGGGTAAAAGGACCAAGCACCTTCACCACTGGCACAAATCTGTTTTGATCGGCTTTGGCCTGCTTTCTATTCAGGTCACCATCCCCTCCAATCGCAAGCACCGGCTCCATTTTTCCGCCATAGGCTCCCAGCACATAATTGTACATGTCCCAGGTACGGACACCCAAAGCTTCCTTGGCATAAAAATAGTCCCACGGTTTAGGGGTCTTAAAACGAGTGAGATCAAGCAAGCCATCTTCCACAACAGCAAGGTTGTAGGTCATCGGAAGCCCATTTTTTTCCGATACCCGCACCTTGAATTCCTGCTCAGGCACCAAGGTTTCGGGCATACTGATTTCGGGCAACAACCGAGTGGCTGGATCCTCAACAAGGATGGGCGTCAGTCCATACATTCTGATGGGCAGGTCGTTTTCTGTATGCTGATGCGGCTGCACCATCGTTACATTGACATAAATATTTGGTGCCATTTCCGGGGTGAGCTCAAAAGAAAATGGGGTAAAATCCTTCTGGGTTTCTACCCAATATTCCTTCAATACCCGGCTGCCATTTTCGATACTGACCAAGGCGCGGCCACCCGCTGCCGAAGCAAAAGTTACTTCCGCTTTTTCGCCCACATTGTATTGGTCTGCTTTGGCTGAAAGGGTCATGATTTCCGCAGATCCCGTAGCGGCACCTTTAGGCTTATTGGCATAACCCGGCCAGTCCACATACATGGTTTGCCCTGCGGCATGTCCACTTTCAGGGTCCATTACCCTTACCAAATACCGTCCCCATTCGGGGTAATCAATCTGAAAATCAATTTGTCCTTTTCCGTTGGTAAGCTTCACCAAGCCTTCTTTTACAGGCGTACGGCTATGCGACGACAGGTAACGGGCAAGATTATCCTCGCCTTGCTCCCACCACCATCGCCAGTTCACTTTCAGAATCTCATAATGCAACTGCGCCTGAGAAAATGGTTTCCCGTTATCATCCAGCCGAAGCACATCGATATGGTGTTCTTTTCCCGTCAGCAACATGCCCCGTTTGTCCCCCTCAGGAATGCGCAATCCTACATAATTCGCATAAGGGCTATAAGGTATAGTCAGTCGATCAATACTGAAGTCGCCACCCTCCTCAAATACACGGGTGGTAAAACTTGCACTCAACATCCCAGGTGCAACGCTGTTGGTATGCAAGCTGCCCTTAATGGCCGCCTGCCCTTTGGCATCGAGCTTTCCTTCAAAAAAGGTTACTGATTCCGATTCAAATTTCCTTGATGGATCGTCGAAGGAAAAGTCGTTAAAATTATCGAAACGGGTGGGTATAGCTTTAAGGCTGGCCATCATTTTTGTTTCCAGATGCTGAGCCGTAGCCCCATGTAACCATTTAACATTCATGGTGCCATTGATGTCTTGCTTCACGGAAGTCAGTCGATCGGTTCCAAAGTCCAGTTTAATTTTCAGTCGGTTGGGCTTAACAGTCTCTACTTTAAGGTATTTGTCAAAATGCGCACCACCTACCGTAAGGGTTGCCTTCCAGTTTCCTGTCGGTGCATTGGCATCAGTAGGCACTTTAAAGAGGTAAAAGTGGTCCCTTCGCTGTGGCTGAACAGTTCTGAAAACTTGTTGCCCCTTTGCATTATCCACCGAAAAAATCAAGGGGTGTTCAGCAGGCAATGCCTTGACTTTATCTTCAATAATGGCACTGACAAACAGTGTGTCTCCTGGTCGCCAAACCCCTCTTTCGCCATATAAAAATGCTTTCAGTCCTTTCTGAGCAGTCTCCCCAAACACATTAAACTGGCTTGTCGGTAATGCTTTTTCATGAGGAATCCGCAAATATCCTTTTTGATCCCCCTTGCTGGCAACCACCAGAAAAGGGGTCATTTTGTGATTGTTCAACCGTACAAGTCCCTCCTTGTTGGTCATGCCTTTGGTAATCTCCTGATGCTGGAAATTGTACAAAGTAACTTCAATACCACTTTGTGGCGCCGTAGAACGCAGATCGGTAACGGCCACAACCACCTCTCCCACGCTGCCGCTCTTGGCGATGATCCCGAAATTGGAAGCAAGAATATTCTTGAAAGGGAACTGACTGCTACCATAATAGGCCTCATGACATGGATTTTTCCGGTTTTTGTAATAATCCGAATAGTCATAATAATTATCCCACAAGCTTCGGGGTGCGGAGGGTCCGTCATAATAAGCCATCTCCTGATCGGTAATCTCATCGTCCTGATCGAAACTCGTCGTTTCCTCTACATCAGCACATGGCAAAATAGTATGCTTACGCGAAAATTTGAAACCCACCCGATAGATTGCCCCTGGCTCCACTTCCATATATTGCGCCAAATCTACGGAGAAGGTATTCCACTCATTCAGGTCCAGTGAACGGTTGGTGTTCAGGGGAATGGTCCGTTTTAGCACCAGTCGCCCAGCGCGTTTGACATTCTGGTGACCACTCAGCCCATTTTCCTGTAAAAACAGCCCCACATTGGAAGCATAAATTTTTATGACCTGAAGCTGAACAGCTTTCAGACTCACGGCCTTAAAGGGAATCACCAAACCATCAGACTGCGGAATAATATTGCCTTTACCGACAAACGCCACTTTGGGATCATTGGAGGCGAAAGAAAAATCATAAACCCGCTGCCCCTTAAGGGTAACACCTGCTTTATTTTTTATACCACCGTGTACTTTAAGTCGGATTTCGCCTTTGTGCTTATACTTAAAATAGACAATAATCTGATGGCCGCTAATTTTAGTTTTGATACCTGTTTTATTGGCTGTAATCAATCCTTTCAAGTTTTGATCTGTTGCCAAAGGATCACTGAACGAAAGAACAATCCTATTATGGTTTGTAAATTCAGACTTCACCTCCGTAACCTCAAACTCCTTCAGGCCAAACACCTTAACCGTTTTTTCCTCCTTCTTCTGAATGTCCAAAGCCTGACCATCCACCAATATCTTCACCTCTTCCGTGGCAGCCTTCCGTTCAATGCCTTTCACTTTAAAAGTATATTGATTCTTTACCGTGCCCTGCTGCCATTCAATTTTCAGCGGTTCATCCTCCTGCCAACCCTTTACTGCCGTAGTTACTTTGTCTTTTTCTTCATAATCGGAAAGCACCAACGTCCCCTCAAGCACCTGAAGTTTCGGGCTCGACGGGTCCTCTGCAACAGCACCCACAGAAAGTCGGTAGTTCTGCGGAATGGTTCTAAACTGATAGGTAAAATCATCGCCACCTTCCGGGAAAATCTTGGATAATCGCACCCTGACCTCATATTGCTGATTGGATGCCATGGCCGAGGATGGCCGAAATGCCAAGGCCGTCTGATCGACCCAATAACACTCCCCTTTTATCGATGGGGAAATTTTCATAATGTCTGAAGCGGCTTCCGCCCCTGCCTGTGCTTCTGCTACAGGTTCCGAGAAACGAATGATCACTTCTGATTTTCGGGAAACCATACCAGAAGTAAATGCTACCACTTTGGGGTTATAAACCACCTCTTTAAGTTGTTGTGCCTCTTTCGGTGTTGGTGTACACGAAAAAAACAGAAAAGGCAATGCCATCAGGCTCCATAAAAAAAATCGCATGAGTACAGGTTGATGATTAAAGTCACAATAAATAATACTAAAGTTAATTATTTTACTTTGAATATTAATATATGTCGAATATTATATTTCCCTGAGCTCAAAGACCGACCACCTTCCTAAGATTTAGGCTGTTTAAAAGGAGTTCAAGGATAAAAAAAACCTGTCCTTATAAAGAACAGGTTAACATCTTTAGCCATTGTCAGGCATTTACATATATACACCAAATGACAACTGAAAGACCCTATTTTGATATTTGGTAGCTGTTTCATTACCACTCATAGCATGAGTAACATCCAAAATCCCCAAACTATATCGTGCATCAAGCGCTATATTCTTGTATTGATATCCGATCCCCCCCATGAACGATATTGGGAAACTACTTATATTATCCATATCAAATTCCTCCTCAGGAAAGTCCCCTTCTTTCTCTGCCTCTTTCTTTAATAAATAACTTATTTGAGGGCCTGCCTGAAAGTAAAGTCCCTCAACAACAAAGAATTTAGCCGTTAAAGCTGTAGTAAGATAGTTACAATTATAAGTTATCACATAGTCATCGTTGGCCCCACTTCCTTGTTTAACGGCCCCCAGTTGATCATAATTAAATTCGTACTGCAGATGAATTTTATCGTCTAAATCAGAGCCCAAAACATAACCAATACTTAACCCTGATGTGGATTTTGTATTTAAATCAGAAATGTTGGATACATTTAATCCAGCTCGTAACCCTTGTGCTTGAAGGTGAAATGTGAATAAAAAAAAGATAAAAAATAAGACAGCATTTTTCATGAAGTATAGGTTTTTGTTAAAAATCAAATACCAAGTTAAGTACAATAGCCTGAAAACAAAATAAATTCCAACTAATCCTAACAATACCCATACCCGTGTATTTGTTGATGTAAATCCGCCATAATCAGACATTCGCTCAATAAACATGGCGTTTGAGCAGTTTTAATATTGCAGACCTGATTTAGCCATCCTTACTTTTGGATACCACACGTTAATGAATTATTCAAGAGCACAAATTAAAGCCACACTCTTTGTTTCTACACACCTACCCCCACTCATCTGCAGGCCAAATAATCATTCTGATTCAAAATAGGCCCTATATTAAATAACCAAATGACAACTGAAAGACCCTATTTTGAAAATTGTCCTCACTGTTATCTATTTCATAAACATTCACCAGACCAAATTTATACCGTGCATCCACAAAATAATTTCCATACTGGTATCCTGCACCCAGACCGAGGGAAAAATCAAACTTTTTGGTATCATCCAGATCAAACGATATACCTGAGGATTCTCCCTCGATATTCATATCATTTTTTATCAGGTAGCCCAATTGTGGACCCGCTTGAAGAAAAAATCCCCCCTCAACATAATATTTAAACATCACTGGCAGGTTGATATAATTGAGTTTATATCGGACCTGAAAATCCTCACCGAGAATAGAACCTTTCTCCACCGCTCCCTGCTGATCGTAATTCAATTCCGGCTGAATGAAAATTTTATCGGTTAAGGGTAAATTTCCAACGACTCCAGCACTGATGCCAAAACGCGCCTCCGCATTTAGATCAGTAACATTGGCAACATTCAAACCTGTTCGAAGTCCCACTTGAATTTCCTGCGCTTGAAGCCGTAAAGAACATATAAAAAAAGTAAAAAATAATGCTAATAATCTCATAAATATAGGTTTTTTGTTGTTGATTGATACAAATTTACATCCGTTGCATCTAAAACAAAAAAATATCCGATCACTCCTGTCAATACCTACATCAATAGAATCCATCGATACCGATAGCCTCCCCCAGATGATTGCCTCATTTAATATTTATAAGGAATAGAAACTTGAAAGGGTGATCTATTTGTCTTGATGCAACCGTGTTTCACGCAAGGTTCATACCGTCTGATACATTATTTTTAACATGCGTCATCAACACCACTGATCGTTATAGCAAATTGATCATAGATCACCTATCAGAGATTTGTACAAGCATTTACTTTTTCTGATCCCGCAACATTTTAAGGTATAGGCCTTCTACCCGCTCCCTTGCCCATGGCGTTTTCCTTAAAAAACTCAAACTTGACTTTACGGAAGGATTAAAATTAAAGCACCGAATATTGATGCGCTCCCCCAATTCATCCCAACCATACCAAGCCACCAGGCCTTCAACCATATCCGCCAATTTCACCCCATGCAGAGGATTATTCACCTGTTCATTATTTTCCGCCATTGCTTTTTTTTCAAAGGTAGTCATAATTGTGCGTATTCGTCGAACCAAAAAAAGACAATTCCTCCATTTTCGACGAATGAGAATGTTCTCAGAAGCGTCAATTGAGAAATCGCCCAAACAGGTCTGCCAAAGCAACTGTTAAAAAATCTTGGCATCTTGCTGTAGATCGCAGCAAGTATTATTCGATTTCCCCACTACAAAGCATTAAATATTTATGCTAATAAATAACAAGATAAGCCTTCAGTAGCTATATAATATTTGTTAAATAATAAGCATCATTATTGTTCAATCAGTAGAATGGAATCGTAAATATTCTGTATTCACACTTCAAGCACCCCGATTCCATGATATTTATTATTTTGCTTTATGACTTTTATCACTTTGGTGTATATTTTATTATTTTTATTTAGAATCAATAAGAATAATTATTTCATTTGTGCTATCATTTAATCCAGCATCATGAAATCACATTATTTATTCCTACTAACGATTTTATTATTACCTTTTGGTCAATTGCACGCACAACAAAAATGTTTGCATGGCAAAATCACCAACGAAAAAAATGAGCCACTTGTAGGCATCACCATCCTGCAAGTTGGAACAAACAATGCCACAGCATCGAACCAAAAAGGGGAATTTGACCTTGACTATTCCAATACTGCCAGCCCGAAAATTCAAATTCAGGGCATCGGCTATAAAACAAGCCAGCAGCCCATCGAAGCGGCAGACGGACACACACGAAAAACCTACAAAATTCAGGAAGATATTTTAGGCCTTGATCAGGTCGTGGTAACGGCCACCAGAAGCGCGATGAACAGAAAAGAAGCGCCTGTTATTGTTCAGGTTACTGACCACAAAGCTTTAGAGGCGGTGCAGGCGGTATCATTGGTGGACGGTTTGGCTTTTCAGCCAGGCTTATTTGTCGAGAATAATTGCCAAAACTGTGGCTTCACAGGCGTAAGAATGAATGGGTTGGAAACGGCCTACACGCAAATTGTGATCGACGGTCGCCCTATTTTCAGCTCACTGAATGCAGTATATGGACTCGAGCAAATTCCTACCAACATGATCGAACGGGTTGAAGTGGTACGTGGGGGTGGTTCAGCGCTTTATGGTGGAAATGCCATTGCAGGAACGATCAATGTGATCACTAAAAACCCTATTCAGAACGACGTAGAGGTATCTTCAAACCAAATGGTGAACGATCAGGGGGCACGAGATCAGTCTTACAGCTTTGGCGCCAATGTGGTTAGCGACAGCTACAAATCGGGAATTTCCATGCAAGGATTTCACCGTGAGCGCGACCACTGGGATGCTGATGGTGATGGCTTTTCAGAAATCGGGCAAATGAATGCCACCGCTTTGAACATGAAAGCTTTTTATACCCCTTCGGCCTATAGCAAAGTCATTTTAAATGCGGGTTATACTTATGAAAACCGACGTGGCGGTAACAAATTTGAGTTGCAACCACACGAGACGGACATCACGGAAATGACTACCCACCATATTAAAAATGTAGGCATCACCTACGAGCAATTTACCAAGAACAGAAAGCATAAATTTTCCGCCTACGCCTCCAATCAGTCCACTGATCGCGACAGTTATTATGGTGCTGGAATGGATGAAAATGCCTACGGAACCACCAAGGGAAATAACTTCGTGAGCGGCCTGCAGTACGTGGGTAATTTGGATCATTTTTTAGGTGGATCAGCGATTTTCACCAGTGGAACAGAATTCCTTCAGGAAGATTTAAGAGATCAGATGCCAGGCTACAATCGTGATATCAATCAAACTATCCAACAGGTGGGCTGGTACAACCAAATTGACTGGAGCATTATCGAAGGGCTGAAATTTAATGCTGGGTTGCGCTTCGACCATCACAGTGAAGTAGATCCTATTATCCTCAACCCAAGATTCAGTTTACTATATGATATTCAGAAGAATTTTCAGATGCGTTTGGGTTATGCCCGTGGATTCCGTGGCCCACAGGTTTTTGATGAAGACCTTCACATTACTGCCGTGGGTGGTGATATGCAGATGATCTATAATGCCGAGGACCTGGATGCGGAATACTCTGATAGTTACACCGTATCCTGGGACTACAGCAAATCGGTAGGAAACAATCAGTTCAGCCTTACCGTGGACGGCTTCCTGACCAGACACAAAAATGCATTTATTATTGAAGCCAACGGCCGCGACGATCAGGGTAATCAAATTTTTGAGCGAAGAAATGGCGCAGGAGCAACAATTACTGGCGTATCTGTGGCCCCAAAATATGCTTATAGTGATAAAATACTGATGCAGGCGGGTGCCACATTTCAGCAATCTACTTTTGACGAAGCCGTGGCATGGTCGGAAGACGAAAGCGTTGCTGGAGAGCAGTCATTCTTGCGAACACCCAATTTCTATGGCTTCTACACTTTGAGCTATATGCCCACTGACCGCTGGACCATCAACCTTGCCGGAAATTATACGGGGAAAATGTTGGTGAGCCATTTCGCAGGCTATATTGAGCAGGATCGTCTGGAAAACGTACAGGATTTTTTCACCCAGCACATCAAGCTGGCTTATCAGTTCCCTGTGGATGAGTCAAAAATGACCCTTGAGGCAGGTGTACAGAATATTTTCAATCAGTTCCAGAATGACTTTGACCAAGGGGCTGACCGTGATGCAGGCTATGTGTACGGTCCATTGCGTCCAAGGACTTATTTCATCGGTTTACGATTTAACATCTGATCAGTAAGGAACCAAGATTAAACTGTGAGTGTTTGTTACTGATGAGGAGCTGGATGCGATCCGCTGATTATCAGCGACAAACGACTGGCAGAACCCCAAATTACCCCTAATTTTTTGATGAAGGAATCCCTTGAATCCAAAAGGACGATGGCGACAAAATGTAATCTGTGGATATAATATTAGGCGACTGTTGAGCAGGCTTACACGACCCATTTCCTTTTTGGACAAAAAAAGCAACCCCTAATAGGGTTGCTTTTCAAGCTTTTATGTTTCTGCTTTTGATTATTTGATATCAAATTCAACGCGGCGGTTGGCCTTTCGTCCTTTGAGTGTTTTGTTAGACTCAAACGGATGATCCTCCCCAAATGACTTGGTGGTCAATTTAGCTGGATCTACCCCATGTTCGACCAGATATTTTTGCACTGCTTTCGCACGGCGTTCACCAAGTTTGATGTTATAGGCTTTCGAGCCATAACTGTCGGTGTATCCCTGAACTTCAATATTGATGTTTGGTCGTTTCTGTAAGAAATCCATCAAGTCCTGAAGGTCTTTTACATATACCTGCTTGATCGTATTTTTATCGAAATCGAAATAAATGCGTTCATCGAAAGCATCAGGAATAACAGGCGACAACTCAATGAGCTGATTCACCAAAGTGTCTGAAGCCTGTGTTTTCAGGGTATCCAATTTAGTCACATAACCATCTGCAGAAGCAACAATTGCATACTGACGCACGGCTTTGGGCAGTTTGAATTCAAAAGCCCCAGTAGAATCTGTGGTCAGATTAATGTTGACCAGCGAATCCTCATGTTGTGCATTTTGCAGGGTAAAAGTCAGCTTGGCCATCATTGGTGCCTGAGCCAGTGAATCGAGCACGCGTCCACGGACAATCAGACTGTCGATGATGCGGAACAAATCTGCTTCATACAATTTGAAGCCTTCCACAGCCGTTCGGTTTGAATTGAAAATCACCCGTTCCTGTGAGCGCAATACTGCGAGCTTGCAATCATCATTTTCACTGTTATAGGGAGCGCCAAGATTGGCCACCACATCTTCTTTCGGACGATAAACGAACATGTCGTATCCGCCCATTCCCCCATATCCGTCGCTTGAGAATACCAACTGCTGATACTTCCCATCGAAAAACGGATTGATTTCATTTCCCTCGGTGTTCACTGCCGACAGATTATGCGCTCTACCCCAGTGGTCATTTTTCCCTTTTCGTGCGAAATAAATATCAAATTTTCCTTTTCCCTGTGGGCGGTTACTTGCAAAAAACAAGGTATCGCCTGTCGGTGAAAGCTGTGGTGAAATATTATCATAATATGGGTCATTGATCAGGTCCCGCATCACTTTGGCTTTCTGCCACTGTCCATTCTTTTTGTGGGCAATATAAATCTGACTCGGCTTTCGTTTTGCCCTTTTGACAAAGTAAAAGGTGTTCCCGTCAGGGCTCAGACACCCACCCCCCTGATGATTTTCTACCGCTACACTGGGCAGCGAAACATCAGACATTTGCCATTTTTTATTGTTCAGCACAAAAGAACGATAGGCATTTTCTCCACTTTCCTTTTCTTTATGCGCCATAAAGGACGCTCGGCCTGGCAACAGGCTCGGTGAAAATCGACCATAGCCCTGCCCAAGCTCTTCAAGTTCATGAAAATGCGTGGTGGAATACCGCAAGGAATCTGCTACTTCACCCTGCTTGGGCTCCAGCGCACGTCGCGCAATTGCCACGGCTTCTTTTAGATCATTGTGATTTTCGAGTGGCACCCGGTGGTCTTCTATGGTTTGTAAAAACTGCGCATAAGCAACTTTAGACAACTTCTGCTCCCCGACTTTTTGTAAGCACTGTGCATAATCAAACTGCAATAAAGGCAATTTTTTATGCGCCCCTTTTTGCAGCAACTGCTCGAAAAGTTCGAGGGCTTGTTGCGGCTGGTTGTCTTTCAAATAGCAGACAGCCAACTCATAACGTATCGCTGCTTTATCGTTTTTTTCAAGTGCCTGCTGAAAATAAGGCACCGCCTCAGCATACTGATCCTGATCGAAAAGTGCTTCGGCTTTTTTGATCTGGGCATTGGCCTGCAGGCTGAAAATCAGCAAAAGGCTTGCCCCTGAAAGTTTTAAAAATGAGTTCATTACCAGAAATTTCTGCGGTTAAGTCTTCTTTGTCTTTTTCCCCGAAGGGCATAGCCGACGGTAAATTCATGCGATCCGTGCGATACGGTTTTGATTTCCGACATTTGATAGTCGTAAGAATAAGCGAAAGTGATGCCATTACGCAGATCGGCCCCGCAAAGGAATACCAACTCGCTCGGATCAAACCCATAATTGACCCCACGCATGGAAAGCCCTGCCCAAAGAATGGACTGATAACGTACTTTTAAGTTATAATCAAGGGCATTTTCCTCCAAACTTGCTGAACGGACCATTACTGAAGGGATAAAATCGATATCACGGCTAAGCACAAAACGGTAACCACCCGTGAGGTAATACGCTGGGTGAACACGCACATCTTTCTTGCCAAAATCATTGTTTCTGTTGATCTCGAAGGTGGAGAAGCCAGCGAACCAATTGATCGAATGCAACCAGAATCCCACCTGCAAATCGGCACGGGCGGCATCCTGAATTTCATCCACCGCAGTATCATTTTTATCGTAAAGTACGATCTCATCACGATTGACATGGGTATTGATTACCCCGATGGAAAGCCCTGTGGAGAGCATAATTTTGGGTGTAAGTTGCAGGTGATAAGCGTAAGTTCCATAGGCACGGACCTGCTCGATAACCCCCACCTGATCGTTCATGGCGGAAATTCCGAAGCCGTGGTGCGGGCGTTCATCATAGCCCACCACATCCTGATACAGCTCCTGATTTTCTTCATGGGCTGTTTTATGGTAGTTGATCGGCATATTCAGACCACCAAAATAGGTCGTCGGTGCACCTTTCACCCCTGCCCACTGATTCCTGGCCGAGAGTCGGAATTCCGTAAAACGGTTCAGCCCTACCACCGCAGGATTGACTTGCATATAGTTCACCATATACTGGGACTGCAACAGTTTTCGCTGGGCATGCGCAGGAACCCACATCAGCAGGATCAGTGCTGTTAATATTGTAATGCTTTTTCTTATAGGAGTCATGGTTTTGAGAAAATATTTATGCGACTGCTTAATGTCTTCAAGTCATCTTCAACTTTTTCCTATTTCAATTATCATTCCATAACGTGCTGAAGGTTAATAATGAAATATAAAAACTGGTCGCAACCAATGGCTACGACCAGTATAAATCTTCAAATATATTATTTCACCACGTGCACAAAACCCGATTGAGGCTTGTGGTGGGCAATGGTCATTTTATAATAGAAGGTCTCCGATCGGTGTCCAGGACCACGTTCCGTACCCCCCCACTCATTATGATAGTGGGCGTTTTCATACACCAGCTTCCCAAATCGGTCATAAATCTCCATGCTTACCTGCTCAATTTCATTCAGGTGTGGAATTTTAAAGGTATCATTCACCCCGTCATTATTCGGTGTAATCATGTTGGGCAACTGTAATTCCTGCTGACTGGCCTGCGCACTGAAACGTACGGGATACCTGCCTTCGACCATACCGTACACCTGCCCAGTGGTGTTATCTACCAACTTGAATTTCACCGTTACCGTACCGTGATTTTCCTTCACCATACTGCCCTTGGGTGCCAACTGTACTAAATGTGTCCCCTTCGGAATATCCTTGGAAATCACTTGCACCGTCCCCCTCAGGTCGGGTAATTGAACCAAATGTTGTGCATTCATGATCTGTTCAGGAAAATCGGTGATCCGCAATACCGCCTTCGGGTCGATCACCGTCACGGTAAACTGCGCCGAGGCTTTATTTCCACTCTGGTCCGTTACCGTCAGCTGATGCGTGTGCGCATGAACATCCTTGCTTGTGAATTTTTGCTGATCAACCTGTAGTTTCTTGACCACGCAGTTGTCATGGGAACCGCCATCCACCATTGCGGGAGTCAGGCTGACCTGTCCATTTTTATCCAACACCAGCAAAATGTCCCTGGCAATTGCTATTGGCGCAAGGGTATCAATAACCGTCACCTTGGCAGACGATTTACTGATATTTGCACTCGCGTCGATGGCCGTCAGCACAACCACATTCGGCCCTAAATCCACCACATTAAACTGCGTTTGATCCAGCCCCAAAGTAGGTGTTTGCCCATTGTTATCTACCGTACCAGCATCTACCTGAGCAGGGGTAATACTCGCCTGCCCATTTTTATCCAGCGCCACCGTAATATCTTTGGTGCGCACCACAGGAGCCAATGGGTCAATAACTTCCACCGCAATCGATTTACTCGATTTGTTCCCCTGCTGATCCGTCACTGTAAAAGTTACTTTGTGGCGTCCCACCTGCGTGAAAGTATCCTTATTCACCGATAACATCGGCGGATAACCCGTATTGTCCGTCGATCCGCGGTCAATCTGCAATGGACTCAAATGCGCTTTTCCATCTTTACCAAGACTGATTTTCACATCCGTAGCATGAATAATCGGCGCAATGCTATCCAAAACCGTAACGTGTGCCGTTACTGAATTACTGTTCGATGAGCTGTCCGTCGCCGTCAAAACTACTAGATTCACACCCAAATTCTGAGCCGTGAAATGGGTCTTATCCAAGGTCAATATCGGAGCGATGCCGCTGTTGTCTGTCGAACCATTATCTACCTGCTGAGGCGTAATCGACACCTTGCCATCTTTATCCAAATAGACTTTAATATCCTTCGCTTTTGCTTCCGGTTTGGTCTTATCGATTACCGTTACCGGAATCTGCTTCGTGATTTTATTGCCCGAGCCATCGGTCGCGGTCAAAGTAACCTTGTAGGTTCCCGTATGCGTAAAATGGCTTTTATCAACCGTGAATGATGGTGTCGCGCCGCTATTATCTTTTGTGCCCAAACCAAGACCCGAAATCTGAGATGGGCTCAAAGTTACAGCGCCACTTGTACCCAATGGAACGGTTAGAGGATTAACCACCATCACTGGCGCTATACTATCCAAAACCGTAACTTGTGCTGTTACTGAATTACTGTTCGATGAACTATCCGTCGCCGTCAAAACTACTGGATTCACGCCCAAATTCTGAGCCGTGAAATGGGTCTTGTCCAAGGTCAAAATTGGAGCGATCCCGCTATTGTCTTTCGAGCCGTTGTCCACTTGCTGAGGCGTGATCGAGACCTTGCCGTCTTTGTCCAAATAGACTTTAATATCCTTCGCTTTTGCCTCCGGTTTGGTCGTATCGACTACCGTAACCCCAACCTGCTTCGTGATTTTATTGCCCGAGCCATCGGTCGCCGTCAAGGTAACCTGATAGGTCCCCGTATGCGTGAAATGACTTTTATCTACCGTGAATGTTGGCGTCGCGCCACTGTTATCTTTTGTGCCCAAACCAAGACCCGAAATCTGAGATGGTGTCAAAGTGACCTGTCCATTTTTATCCAATGGAACGGTTAGTGGATTAACCACCATCACTGGTGCTATGCTGTCCAAAACTTGAACCGTTGCACTCGCCGTCATGAAGTTCGATGAACTATCCGTTGCGGTAAGCACCACGGGATTATTACCCAAATTCTGAGCCGTGAAATCTGTCTTGTCCAAGGTCAAAATTGGAGCGATGCCGCTGTTGTCTTTCGAGCCATTATCTACTTGTTGAGGCGTAATCGATACCTTACCATCTTTGTCCAAATAGACTTGGATATCTTTCGCTTTCACTTGCGGTTTGGTCGTATCGACTACCGTTACCGGAACCTGCTTCGTGATTTTATTGCCCGAGCCATCGATCGCCGTCAAGGTAATTTGATAGGTTCCCGTATGCGTAAAATGACTTTTATCTACTGTAAATGTTGGCGTCGCGCCGCTGTTATCTTTTGTGCCTAAACCAAGACCCGAAATCTCAGACGGACTCAAAGTGACCTGTCCATTTTTGTCCAATGGAACCGTCAGTGGATGCGTACTCATAACAGGCGCGATGCTATCCAAAACCGTAACTTGTGCATTGGCGGTCATCACATTATTCGAGCTGTCTGTTGCCGTCAAAACTACTGGATTCACACCCAAATTCTGTGACGTGAAATCTTTCTTGTCCAAGGTCAATTTTGGAGCTATTCCGCTGTTGTCTTTCGAGCCATTATCTACCTGTTGAGGCGTGATCAATACCTTGCCGTCTTTGTCCAGATAGACTTTAATATCCTTCGCTTTCGCCTCCGGTTTGGTCGTATCGACTACCGTTACCGGAACCTGCTTCGTGATTTTATTGCCCGAGCCATCGGTCGCCGTCAAGGTAACCTGATAGGTTCCCGTGTGCGTAAAATGATTTTTATCTACCGTGAATGTTGGTGTTGCGCCACTGTTATCTTTTGTGCCCAAACCAAGACCCGAAATCTGTGATGGGCTCAAAGTGGCCTGTCCATTTTTATCCAATGGAACGGTTAGTGGATTAACCACCATCACTGGCGCAATGCTATCCAATACCTGAACCGTTGCACTTGCCGTCATGAAGTTCGAAGAACTATCCGTCGCGGTAAGCACCACTGGATTCACACCCAAATTCTGAGCCGTGAAATCTTTCTTATCCAAGGTCAATATCGGAGCGATGCCGCTGTTGTCTGTCGAGCCGTTGTCTACCTGTTGAGGCGTAATCGACACCTTGCCATCTTTGTCCAGATAGACTTTAATATCCTTCGCTTTTGCCTCCGGTTTGGTCGTATCGACTACCGTAACCCCAACCTGCTTCGTGATTTTATTGCCCGAGCCATCGGTCGCCGTCAAGGTAACCTGATAGGTCCCCGTATGCGTGAAATGACTTTTATCTACCGTGAAGATTGGCGTTACCCCGCTGTTGTCTTTTGTGCCCAAACCAAGACCCGAAATCTGAGATGGTGTCAAAGTGACCTGTCCATTTTTATCCAATGGAACGGTTAGTGGATTAACCACCATCACTGGTGCTATGCTATCCAAAACTGTAACTTGTGCTGAGGCGGTCATCACATTATTCGAGCTGTCCGTCGCCGTCAAAACTACGGGGTTCACACCCAAATTCTGAGCCGTGAAATGGGTCTTGTCCAAGGTCAAAATCGGAGCAATGCCGCTGTTGTCTTTCGAACCATTATCTACTTGCTGAGGCGTGATTGATACCTTGCCGTCTTTGTCCAGATAGACTTTGATATCCTTCGCTTTAGCTTCCGGTTTGGTCGTATCGACTACCGTAACCGGAACCTGCTTCGTGATTTTATTGCCCGAACCATCGGTCGCTGTCAAAGTAACCTTGTAGGTTCCCGTATGCGTAAAATGGCTTTTATCCACCGTGAATGTTGGCGTCGCGCCACTGTTATCTTTTGTGCCCAAGCCAAGACCCGAAATCTGAGATGGGCTCAAAGTGACCTGTCCATTTTTATCCAATGGAACGGTTAGTGGATTAACGACCATCACTGGCACGATGCTATCCAAAACTTGAACCGTTGCACTCGCCGTCATGAAGTTCGATGAGCTGTCCGTCGCCATCAAAACTACCGGGTTCACACCCAAATTCTGTGACGTGAAATCTGTCTTGTCCAGTGTCAAAATTGGAGCGATGCCGCTGTTGTCTTTCGACCCATTATCCACCTGCTGAGGCGTGATCGTTACCTTGCCATCTTTATCCAAATAGACTTTAATATCTTTCGCTTTAGCCTCCGGTTTGGTCGTATCGATTACCGTTACCGGAACCTGCTTCGTGGTTTTATTGCCCGAGCCGTCGGTCGCTGTCAAGGTAACATGATAAGTTCCCGTATGCGTGAAATGGCTTTTATCTACTGTAAATGTTGGCGTCGCGCCACTGTTATCTTTTGTGCCCAAACCAAGACCCGAAATCTGTGATGGGCTCAAAGTTACAGCGCCATTCGTACCCAATGGAACGGTTAGGGGATTGATTACTACCACGGGAGGGGTTTTATCTGTCAAAGTAATGGTAACCCGCTTCTCTATTTTATTATTCGATCCGTCAATCACGGAAACAATCAGCTCATGATCGCCTTTCCCCGTGAGGGTAATTCCTGTTCCAATATCAATACCCGAAGATTGAGGGCTCAATCCTTTAATAGTAAAGGCCGTACCTGAAGGTGCTCCTGCGGGCAAAATTGTTGCATCTACCGAACCACTATTATCTGTGGCCGAAACGATCAGCTGATGCAGCAAGGACGGGCTCAAAACAAACTGGTTATTCGCTGTCAGTTCGTGTGTTTGTCCTTTCAGGGCCAATGATGGGGGTATAGAATCCTTCACAAGCACCAAAGCGGGCTGGGTAACGCTGTTATTCGCATGATCGGTGGCGGTAACCTGAACCTGCGTTACTCCCACTATTGTCAAAACACTCGGGTTCACTTTCGGTAAAATAGGTGATCCACTATTATCGGTAACACTTTTGACCAACAGGTTCGAATCAATCAATGCCTTTCCGTCGGTGCCCATATAGACGGTCGTATCTCGGGTAACCAAAACAGGAGGTGTGTTGTCTTCAACCATAAGATGCACTGTCGCTTCATTCGACCAAAGTTGATTGCCCTTACCATCCTTTTTATCCATGAACTTATAGGTAAACTTATCCGGTCCCACATATCCTGCAAACGACATATATTCTACCTTATAATTGGTAGAAGCATCGCATATGACCACCCCATGTTGGGGTTTTTCAGGGAACTGAACAATCTCACTTTTCAGAACATCTGAGCCATCACCGTCCTTATCATTTTGAAAAACTTTAATAAAAGTAGCCAAATGAGACTCCACTGTTTGCTGATCGTCCACCGCTACTGGTGCGTGATTATTGACATAATTGACATCAAAAGTAATGGTCGCCTCTGCATGATCTCCATTTTGATCAGTCACCGAATAGGTAAATTGATCCTGTTTATGTACATCCTGAGCCCCAGTAAATTGGTACTCTCCAGTCTTTGGATCTGTAATCACAACCTTTCCGTATTTTGGCTGTTTTTCAATTTTATATACAATTCCGCCATCACCCAATCCAGAGACTTTAAAGTTTTTGGTTACCGTTTGCCCTTCATCAATTGTAAAGCCTTCATTACTTGCAACAGGAAAATCATTCACGTCGGTTATTTCAATGGTTGCCACCGCTGCGGCGGTTCCTACATTTGTTTTTAAAGAATAATGAAGGTCTGTGCTCCCAAAATAATCCTTGAATGGCTTGAATGTAAAAGAGCCATCGGCATTAAATTTAAAATCACCATGAGCCTGAATGGCTTGCAGGTTGGTAGCATCTACGGTAAAAATCGGATGTGCACTTTTACCCAGATCATTATCCCCTACATTACCATGATAAACATTTCCTCCGTCTGTTTCCAAAAAGGAGAAAAGGTCGTCCTTGGCATCGGGTGTTTCATCATTATCTAAAATGGTTCCAGTAAAATCTGTATGAGCAGGAGCCATCAACTGAGAATTGGTAGTCAAAACTAATTTGACCGAACCCGCCGCATTGACTTTATTATCATCAATTGTATTTATCGCGATGGTTTTCTCCACCTCATTTTTGTGGAAAGTCAGTGCCCCGTTTCCGGCTTGAGCTCTTCCATCTGACTGACTGGCATCCAAATTATAATGCACTGTCATGGTCCCTCCCAGCGCTTTGGTCAACATAACTTTAAATACCATTTTTTGTCCCTCCATTACAGTAACGGGCTGAACATAAAAATCCCCTTTGGCTCCTTTATCATTGATAATGGCATCAAAGGTTTGCGTGGAAAGCGTGGCATCTGCATTTTTATAGTTTTCAGCAATTAACTGAAAAGTCTCAGCAGGTTCGGGCGTCTGATCCACCAAAGCGGGGTATGAGGCGAAATCAAAATTGGTATGATGCGGTGGGACTTTTACCGTTGATTCGATAGGTGTTGCAATAAAATCCTGATCACCATTTGGCGATGCCGGACGATGTGCCACCATTTTAGCAGTACCGTTCTTTACGTAACATTGAAAGGAAATTTCCTGATCGCTAATTCCCGGCTGTCCATTCACCAAAACCTGACCTTTGAAATGAACCTCTTCCCCCTCTACTACGGGCTTGGCGGAAAGCGCAATACTGGCAACATCATTGTCCTCGATTTTTACTGTTTGCACCAATTTATTGGTCAAGCCAGCACCATTAGGATTCTTCAGTGAAGCATTAATCGGGTGAGACAACACCAACTGAAATCCTTCCTCAAACTCTGCAATCTGATCGTCATGTATTGCTACCGTCAATTGCTTTGCCGTTTCTCCGGGAGCATAGGTCAGTGCCCCACGAACACCTGCCGGACAATCATAATCATCATTCAGGGTTGCGGGATGGGCGCCCTGAGTTGGTAAAATAACGTAATTTATCTTTATTGCCCTGTCTGAACTCACCACCTTACCTCTTGCGTCCGTCAGGGAGATATCAAAATTCATGTTTGAATCTACCCCCTCTTTCACGGTGTTTTTTTTCACCATGACCTTCACCTCCGGAGGGTTATCATTGTCCTCAATAATGATCGGAATTATAAGTTCATTACCCCTTTTTCCGGTAAGGGCATTTTTTACATTGAAGATATGTAAATGAGCCACCTCTTCACGCTCATCAATCCTGTCATCGTTAATCTGAAAATTAAACCGAAAATGATCGTCTTGAGGGCTTATCTTCGCATGCCCTGTCGTTAAAAGGCTGATGTCTTTATCAGAAGCGGTACCATATTCCAGTTTATAATCAAAGGTAATATCTCGTCCGTAGGCTTGCACTCGTTTCAGGTCCAATTCAAAGGTGGTGTCCGTCCCTTCTTTGACATGAATCTGATCCCTGCTCAGTTTAACATTTGGCAAGATCGAGATGACTTTCGAAGGATAAGTACGGCTACCGCAGGCCGTCAAAGCCACCACGCGGTAGTCAGCAGGTTCGGTAATCTGAAAGCTACTTTGATCCATTCCCGAACTTACCAAAGAGTCATTTTTATACCACTCATAACGGTACATTGGCGACGGGTGGTTAATTTGAATTTTTGGTGCATGCGCACTCACCCCCATCAGATCCACATCCGGAGCCGTCAGGGATTCAGGTACCGTACCAAAACCTGAATAAAAGCCACCAGCACCAATATCCTTGTTACTGATGGTCAATGCGACGTTTACTGGACTGACCTTGTCGGGCGCCCAAACCCGAATACTTTCAGCCTTACTGGTAGGAGAAATTTTGAATACATACCACGAAATTGAATCAGCAGATTGGCCTTGTCTACCCTGAACAGCTTCAGTGGTTTCAGCCACCTTCACAGGATTTTGGGCATATTGCTCTGCTCCTCCATTCACCTGATACTGTATTTTATTCGTTCTTGCGATCACCCGTACCTGAGGCGAACCAAGGGTATTGGCATAAGAAATATTAACCTCATGCGCTCCATTACAATTCAAACGAGGCACTAAAAACATTCCAGGTGTATTTTGCCCATGGCCACTTTCGTTTGACCCTGCCAAAGTCTGATAAACATAAACTGGAAATGAACTTTCAATGTACATGTACTTATCCGTGCCCTGTCCTTGGTACTGATTATTTGTCACGATCCAGTACTGTCCTGCATTTTTTACGCTTCCGTGATCATAATCTTGACCATTAACCTTCAAAGTTGAACCATCTTTTGTCGCAACCACCATAACTTGCTCAATGGCGGGAAAGGCTTTTTCCCCCGGACCACGGGCTACAATATATCGCTGCCCGACATAATTGGTCGGCACCAACTGATCAATACCAATATCATGACCATAACGACTACTTACCTGATCACGCCGTGGCCCTCCCGCACACCAGGATCCCGAATTGACCACAATTTTTTTGCCATTGGTGAAGATGTGTGTACCATTGGCTTTGTTCACATCCTTCACCCCATAAGGAAAGCGGGTCTTATCCATGGCATCCGCAAAGTGATAGCCCAAAACATAGCTATCCCCTTTATTCATAATAATAGGCGTACCATTCAATTTGTGCAACAAATCATATTTTTTGGTTTTGGGATTGTAAAAATCAAAACCATTCAGGTTCTCAATCGACACCTGCGTACCATCTTCCAACGCCATGATAGAAATGAAATCATTCCGGCGGCCATCGATATTATCTGATCCGGAAACGATATGCCCCGTATAGAAATTTGTCCCTGCGGCGAACTCCCCTTTGGATGCCATAATACCCGCCTGAGGAGATGACAGGTGGGTGATGTTCACAAAGAAAGTCTTCATAGGGTCTGCGGCTTCGAACACCAAACTACCACCAGAAATCACGTGGCCAGTCAGGTTTTTCTCCGTGATCAACAGCAGGTCTTTATTTTTAAATTCTTTAGAACTGTGATGTCCTCCGCTTCCATCGGAAATGTTAAAGTCTTCCTTCCTGTTATCGCCAAAAATTGGGGTTTCTTGAACCTTATCTGCTCCCTTTTTATAATCGGCCAATTTGATTCGTTCAGGGTGACTTTTGCTGATGGTATAGGTTTTTAATGGAACTAAAACACCATTGCGATAATAACCCATTTTGACCGTCATCGGACTTGCTGAGTTGGTTGACAGGATGGCGAAGTGTTCGTTTACATCTGCTGTGATTGACACGCTGTGCTCATGATGGGTACGGCCTCTATTATCTTTCCATGTCTTTCCATAATAATCATGAGCTTGATCATCAACCGTCTTTTCACAAAAGAAAGGCGGAATATAATGGATGTTGCTTTCCTGAGCATACACTTTCAGGAAGGAGTAAAATGATATCAAAACAAGCAGTAAAAACCCTTTGCATAAAGACTGTTGACCACTTGTGGCATTGTATTTTTTTTTCATGGTAGTAGGTAAAGTTCATTGATTAACAATGACTAACAAAAGTAATCAATGGCATATCAAACAGTGTACCACCACTTTAGATCAATTTAAAATGAGGAATAAAAATTATAATTATAGCAATCAATAATCCCTAAAGTTACCCTCACCCTATTACTATGATCAGATAATTGTAGGAAAAATTGATACCGTCCCCCCTATTTCTTAACGGCAATCGGGTAGATGGCTGGTGAAAGAAAATTTCCTCTTTCACCAGTACACCTCCCACACCACCCTGCATACGGATCCGTACAGGGCGGTTTCTTGTCTTGAAATTATTAACCTCAATGACTTTCATTTCCTGTCGTTATCTTTCGGCATAAACACTCTTACCTATTTTCGGATTCCGTCCTATCTTCCAGTAAGGAGTCCCTTTCGGGCATCTGCTATCATCTGCTTTACAGTAACTTTCAGTTGAAAATCTGACAAGATTCAGTCCTTCCATAGATTGTGAGACCTCTGTAGTTCTTACAGCTCATTGCCTCTATGTACTATGACCTCTGCTGACTTCTCGCAATAAACCTTTTTCGACCAGGTATTACTGTCTGCGAGACCTCCCGCGGTAAGACGACTTAACTTTCTCTCCATCTACCTGCACCATTTACAGCATTGCCTTCCGAGTAGTTTTGGACTTCGTTTTGTTTGGCAAACTTATCCAGACAACACTGCCTCATGATGTTCGTGTCCCTCAGGCCAGAGATTTGCATACAGCTTCCTTCAGATTATACCTCACGGTAAACACCCTTGCCTTCTGCTATGTGGTTGGCACTACTAACCCCCACTACGGACTTGCACCGATTAGTTAATCGCCATGCACGGCGCACCAAAAAAAGGCACTACCCCAATTCGGGATAGTGCCTTCTGTCTACGGATTCGTTAATTATCCGCGAAGCTCAGCGATAATCATCAAAGCTTCATTTGTTTTATTCTTGATCGCCTCCAAATCAAAGTTGCCATCAGCATCTTTGATCATCAATTGCGATCCCATTCCTACACAGTGAACTCCTGCATTGAACCACTCTGTCAAGTTCTCACGCTCAGGCTTCACACCACCTGTTGGCATGATCGATGACCATGGGAAAGGACCTTTTACCGCTTTCACGAACTCAGGACCACCTACTTGCTGACCAGGGAAGATTTTCACTACCTCGCAACCCAATTCTTCCGCCTGAGAAATCTCAGACAAAGAACCACAACCTGGAGACCAGGCGATCTTGCGACGGTTACATACTTTGGCCATCTCTGGGTTCATGATTGGAGAAACCACGAAGTTTGCACCCAATTGGATGTACAATGCTGTTGTTGGGGCATCAACCACAGAACCAATACCCAAAATCATTTCTGGGGTTTCAGTAGCTGCCCATTTGATCAATTCGCCAAAAACCTCGTGAGCGAAATCGCCACGGTTTACGAATTCAAATACACGTGCTCCACCATCGTAAGTAGCTTTCAATACTTGCTTACAAACGTCCAAGTCTTTGTGGAAGAATACAGGAATCATCCCTGTTTCTTTCATCTTCTGAGCGACTTCAATTCTTGTGAATTTTGCCATTACTGGAATATATTTTGATCACCGTTATGATGTCCACAGATTTCCACAGATTATTATGAAAAGTGAATAACGCGAGGAATAGCAAACGGTGTGAATTTTAAAAATAGAATAATGTAGGGACGTTGCATGCAACGTCCGTACGGTATGAGATTTGACTATCGAGCTACGCGACCTGAAGCGTCACCACCCATCAATTTCTCTACTTCGTCAACCGTTACCAAGTTGAAATCACCTTTGATCGTGTGTTTCAAACATGATGCAGCTACGGCGAAGTCCAATGCTTTTTGATCATCTTCCGTGTAAGTGTTCAATCCGTAGATCAATCCACCCATGAAAGAATCTCCACCACCTACACGGTCAACGATGTGCGTGATATCGTATTTGCGAGCAGATTTGAACAACGTTTTACCGTCATACAATACACCTTCCCAAGTGTTGTGGTTGGCGTTGATAGAACCACGAAGCGTAGTGATTACTTTCTTCACTTTTGGGAATTTCTCCATGATCTTTTTAGATACAGACAAATAAGCTTCGCCATCTACATGACCACCTGTTACGTCCACACCGTCAGGAGAAATATGCAATGCCATTTCAGCATCTTCTTCGTTACCCAAAACAACGTCTGTCAGAGCAACCAATGCTGGCATTACTTCATGACAAGCTTTTCCGTATTTCCACAATTTAGCGCGGTAGTTCAAGTCACATGAAACAGTTACGCCCATGTCCTGAGCAACTTCCAAAGCTTCTTTCAAAGCATCAGCAGCACCTTGCGACAACGCTGGCGTGATTCCTGTCCAGTGGAACCAAGTAGCATCAGCGAAAACTTCTTTCCAGTTGATCATGCCCGGTGTGATCTCAGCAATAGCAGAGTTGGCACGGTCATAAACGACTTTAGAACCACGAGCTACAGCACCTGTTTCCAGGAAGTAGATCCCTACGCGGTCACCGCCCAAAGCGATGTTTTTAGTCTCCACGTTGTAAGAACGCAATTTTTTGATCGCAGCATCACCGATATCATTTTTTGGAAGACGAGTTACAAACTCTGCATCCATACCGTAATTTGCCAATGAAACGGCTACGTTAGACTCACCACCACCGTAAGTTGCTTCGAACTCATTTGCTTGGTGAAAACGCAAATAACCAGGGGTTGCCAAACGCAACATGATCTCTCCAAAAGTGACTACCTTTGTCATAATGTAAAATTTAAAAAAACGAATAAAAAAATAACCAATTATATAGTGCTGACATTCTCTTACAGGAGTCTAAAAAATCCTAATGGAAGAAAATTCAGGCCTTTCCATCTCACGCATCCTAAACGCTCAGTAAAAAATCGTTATCGTCCACTGAGCTTCAAAATGCAATCGATCGCAATTTAACCGCTTTTGCCTTAGAATGCAAGCCTTCAAAATGTGAATATACCTCTAAAGTAGCCTCAGGCAGCGCACCAACTTTAAAAGGTCAATTCTCCGCAAAACCCTATATCCTTACTGCTGAAATTTGACCCTTTTATATACTGAACAAAAGCCCCAAAAAGTATAATAATGGTCAACCACCCCTATTTTTTCCGTGAAATGCAGCCTCCGCTCAGTTATTTTAGCTGACAACAAAGACACTCACAGAAGCGTCAAAAAAAACCATTGAATTGCCCCCACTGATTACGTTAAACACCGTTGATCAGCACGAGCAAAATAACAAAATTCATCGAAATGATGTGAGTCCATAACCACGGCAAGGCAGACTCCTTTTTCCTATCGCGGGCGCACCTTACGTGATAGGGCCCAACTGCACTTTTCTATCATGAGTGCGCATCAAACCTTAGATTACCCTCAGCTCGTAATGCGCTCAATTGCTCCTTAAAATTAAGGTGAAAATGTCACGCTGTTTTATCAAAAATAAAATGCTGCTGTCGCCTGATGCATGCCTCAATTCCTGATAAAAAAATGATGGATTTTTGACTCATAATTTTTAGCTTGACCAAGCTATTTTCAGAAAACGCAGACTGACCAATAATTATTCATCCTCAAAAATACCACATCGAATAAGGATGCTTAGTAAGGAATCCATTTTAGCAAAATCACCCCTGATTTGCGTAGAACTAAGGGAGACGAACTGAACACTTTCCTTCTATAAATACTTGTTTGATCAACTGATGAACCACTCGATAATTAATTATGATACCAGCGCTACCCATTAAAAAATTCCTGATCCTCTGTTTATTTTCCATGCTGTATTTATGGGCACCCACGGGTGGCGCAGTAGCGCAGACTGACCGTCCAGACTTCGGCTCCTGGTTCATATATAATGGTACATTTCATTATAAAGACCGATGGTTATTGTTTCTGGAAAGTCAGACACGAACCTACAACCCCGTCACCGATCCGCAGACCTTTTTTATTCGCCCCTATATTGGTTATAAAATTGCTGACCAGTTTACATTCTGGATCGGGAATGAATATCACCGGAGTTGGAATTATCCTTTGGAGGATATGCCAAGAGCAGCCAAACAGGAATATCGCCTGACCCTTCAGGGAATACTGACCTCAAAAATAAACCGGATAAAATTTCAGCACCGCTACCGTTATGAATTCCGGTATTTCGACAAGGGAGAGGATTTACACAAACAACGCGCACGGTACCGTATTCAGGTAAAAGTCCCCCTCAATAAAGGTAATGGCGAGCAGGGCTCCATTTTTTCAAACATTGGAAATGAGATTATGGTCGATGCAAGCCCCGACATTGCAGTTTCCCAAAATCGATTATATGGCATGGTCGGCTATCAGTTCACGCCAAATATCGATATGCAATTTGGCTATATGAATATTATTTTCGAGAACAAAATGGTCGATCATCGCATGCTATTCATGTTCAATCATAAACTGAAATTCAAATAGCAGCCGTTAATTACACTCCATGACGATGATATAGGCACGTGAAAATCCGAGTACATTTTAATTCATTAGACTGATTTTCGATAGGGAAGAGGGGAGGGACTTTGCGACAAGAATATTCGGACGGCCTTTATACACTGGAGCGCATCCTTAAATTCCATTCTTGTACTTTTCTCTCCAATAGGCTTTCTTTTGTTCACGGTCAAGAATCAACTTGGTCAAATTGGCCGCTACATCAGCAGAGGGAATTCCACTTAGCGCTTCATGAAATAATGGCTCAGCAACGTCAATACGATACATGGCCTGTGCAAGCTGTTCCTGCTCGTGTGCCAACATGTATTTCACCCGATGATACAGCCATTCGGTCAGTTGTTGCATATCTTCTGGCAACTCCTCATTTTTGGTGAGTGCCCCCAAATGCTGTTCAATTAATTGATGTGTGGGATTTAAAAGTTTGTCGGACATCTGCCTGTTGTTTTTACAAAGATGCCGAAATGGTCCACAAAAAGGAAATATTTCACAGACTGAAAAAGCAAGTTATCATTTTGAGAACTTGAAAAATGATCATCAAAAATCACTTTGGGTTTCAGGCACACTCTAAGAAACATACCTTTTGCCCCGACAGCCATTACAGGTATTTTATGCATAACAGGTCCGAAGCAGGTTGCCCTGTGCGACATTAGACTCGTCGTGCAACTCCTAATTATTACACCGTTTTATATTGTCAACAGATTTTATTATTTCGCAAATCGCCCATCGCAAATCCAAAGACACTTTACTACCCTTTTTGATGAAGGTATCTTTAAGCAAGGCCTGCCTTATTTACGGGTTCTATCGCTCGTCTATTCTCCCCATAACAGGAGCAAGTTATCATTTTGAGAACTTGAATTTTATCACAAAAGGAGTGGGGACAGCAATTCATAATCTCAAGCAGATCATGATCACACCCATTACCCCGAAAAGAGTACTGACACAAAATGCCTCTTCAGTACATCTGATACCCGAAGGTAACCGCTCATTGAGCCGAAAATGACCGATAAAATTATGCATTAAGCACAGCCTAACATTTTAGAATTTCATGATAGCACCATCAGTAGCCCATACCTATTTTATGGTTCAGTATGCTCAGACTTACAGCAATAACTCCTCAGGGCAATGTGAATTTTGCTGATTCAAGGTCAGTCATAAAGAAATCATCACACCATTTACCCCGAACAGGATTATTCTTCAAGTTCTCAAAATGATAACTTGCAAAAAAAAAGCACCTCCTTTGGGAAGTGCTTCTTTGTTCTATTGATAAACAGGGTTTATGCTTCAAGCTGTTCGGCAAGTTCACGGTACAATTGCGCCAATGCTTTTTTATCTTCCTCATCAATGGCACGAATCACCTTTTTGAATCTCTTCAATTCCCCTTGCTGGTAATCAGCAAAAACAAATGTTTTGGGCGTTGCGGCTTTCTTTGGGGTAGGGGACTCGTCGGTGGCGGCCTCTACAAACCGTTCGTCAAACCATTGCTGATCTTCCAGCTCGGCATTGTCATCTTCCAGCTTCACGTCATTAAAGATAAAGGCAATCACAGCGGCATCTTCTACCACAGATTTGTCGCTGCCCAATTGTTCCAGTCGGGCCTTTTTCACCCAAACCACCCGATTCATCAATCGCTCACGCACATCCTGAGGCAATTTTTCCACCCCGAGGTAAAAGTTGTAGTCGCGGGAAATGGTCGCCTTGCCCACGCCATATTTTTCAGCAAGAATTTCTACTGTTTTCTTGGCACCATCGGCAGCGAGGCGCTCCCCGCCATGTCCTTGCTTCAGCTGAGCATATTCAAGGCCGCGCAGGTAGGCAATTTGCCATTTTGCCAAATTCCGTTTACCAATCTGAAGTTGCACCATATAGGATTTCACCTCGTCAAGGGATTTAAACTGCGCAAAATGAACCGGAAATTTCAGTTGGTTGGCCTCAATGACCGCCAGGCGATTATGGCCGTCAATCAATATGTTTTTACCTTCTTTTTCCCAAACCACCAACGGATCGCGTACCCCTTCACTGAGAATGGATTCTGCCAGTTGCTTTTGCTCCTGCGCAGTCAGTTTGGGCATAAATAATTTCAGTTCCTCCATCACCGAAATGGGGAAACTCTTGAGGTCGTAGCGTCGCTGGGCCCCCACCAAAACATTGGCATTTTTTCGGTTTTCCGATAGTGCCCCGTCTTTTTTTATTTTATCTCTTAAACCCATATTCTTGATTATTTAGCCGTTGCCGCCTTTGCCGTTTTTGTTTTGTCTTTATCAAATCCGAGCTTCCGAAGCATCTCTTCAGTCAGCTCCATATAAGCTTTGGTGGCATCAGAAGCGCGGCTGTAGCGCAAAATATCCTTGTTGGTCAGGCGTGCCTGTTGAATAGCGGTATTTCTTGGAATAATGGTTTTCATCAGATTATCACCATGTGCATTTTGCAATTCTTCCAGACTGATTTCCTGTGCAACCTGATTATTAGAATACATGGTCACGAAAACACCCAACAGTGGCACGGTACGGTTTTTTTCTTCCTTGAAAACCTCGAGCAGCTCTTTAGCCGCAGGAATACCCGCAATGGAATCCCACTCGGCCTGAGTCGGGATCATCACATAATCCGAAGCCATAATGCTGAGTTTTGGAAAATCGTTGATGCCCGGACAGTTGTCAATCAGAATGAAGTCGTACTCATCTTTGAACTTCTGAAGCTTCTTATCCAACAACTCGTAATAATCCATCCGATTCCCGAAATCCTTTTCACGCTCATGCAATGCAATATCAGAAGTGATCAAATCGATGCGTCGTTTCAGTGACCCACTTTGCACGATGCGATAGTTTTCCACCTGCGGACCTTCTTCAGCAAAAATATCTCTTGTCCGTGAGGTAAATCCACAGGAACGCGTCAGATTGGCCTGCCCGTCAAAATCTACCAACAACACCTTGTAACCCAGCTTTGCCAAACAGGCACCTATCGAAAGCACCGACGTGGTTTTTCCAACACCTCCTTTATAGTTGTAAAAAGAAATGGTAGTGGAACGGAAGCCAAGGGAAAATCCATAATTCTCCAATACCGGACGCAAGCGGTTAATCACCAATGGGGTCATGGCGCCTTCACCGATCAAAATTTTGCGTAATCGCCCTTTGGATAATTTGGCTTCTTTTTCAATGGCACTGACGGAAATGGCTTCCCGTTCTTCGAAAAACTGTTTTATTTTTGCTAACTGACTCATACATCAAATATGGTAACTCCTGAAGGAAATCGAGGAATAAAAAATATTATTGATACAAACATACTCCATATTGGAGTATTAACCTAAAGGCCGATGCCTATTTTTTTTAAATAATTAACAATTGATCAGGCATAAAAAAAGGAGAACAGCCGCCAAATGGTGCCATTCTCCTTATTGTTTTTTAAGAGCGTATTTAAAAAAATCAGCTCAATTGATGTTCACTACCGATGGTAATCCACTACAATTCAGCCAAAAAACTATTGAAGTAGGAGTGGTGCGTTCATTTCTTCCGCCTCTTCCTTCATCAACTGATTAAAACCTTCAGCCGTTTTAAATCGATCATCCGACAATTCCCAACAAGCATAGTAGCGAAAAGTACTTCCCTGTGGAGTCGGCTTAATTTTCACAAGATAAGTATCTGTGATCGGTTCATCCTTATCATCACCTTTTTGCAGATTCAGGGCCAGTGCATTTTTATAACTGGTAGATGGCGCCTCTTCAAAGCCCTTGAAAACCTCTTGATGAACCATCACGGCCATTCCCAACTTCTGATCCGGATCTTCCTTATCTTCAGCCTGTGCACTGAAAGTACTCACACAAGCAATTTGGTCATTGTATTTTGGGTATCGAACACTGTTGTCGGCTTTATAATTCACCACACCGGTCAGCAGGTTTTCACTTCCATCACCACCATTTAAAATCAACTGACTCTCATAATAGTATTGCCCTTTCCAGATGGTAATCAGTTCTGTAATATCATATTCCTTACCGTCCACTTTCCATCCTTTATAATCCACCTGCGCAATGGCACGGGCGGGACCTTCGGCAACAACGCGAAATTTCGCCTCCTCCGTGATTCCCAAACGGTAGATCTTGCCATTTTTTTCCATTCCAATAGCACCTGAACCGAGGGACGTCCCCACTTTCAATACATCCATTCCCCAATCAGCGAGATTGTGGTAATTGGTGCCCTTTATTCCCACATCCTGCAAAATCAAATCACTTATCCTTTTGCCAAAAATGTCTTTCCCATTGCGGGCATCAAAGTAACTCCGAAACGCCACCTTGTCATTCTCCCAGCCAATACCTTCATACTGGTAAAGCATCGGGTAACATGGGTCGATATGATCTTTAGGGCGAATTTCCGCATTCAGTGAGATATACTCCTCATTTTTCTGCGGACTTTTGGCCATGTAAATTTGCGTACTTCGATTAAAATCAGCCTTACTTGCGGATGGTTTTAATTGATACTCCACACTGGCCTTGGCAGGAATATCCACCACAAAGGCGAGTTGATCCCATTGCCCATCGCCATTGAGATCATCCCACTGGCAGGGAACAGGCTGCCCTTCGGCCGTCAGGATTTGCGGAAATGCCACTGATTCCTGCTGTAATTTTTCCATGAGTTGCGACCGGCTCATCGTTACAGGTACATCGGAACGGTCAAAATCCAGTGTATTCACCAGGCTGATGGTCGGATTTTGTTGTTGCTGGCAGCCAAAAAAACCAAGGGCTGCGAGGCTGAGGATAGAAAGCGTTTTTTTCATCGACAATAAAATTTATAGATAAATGACTTTATTCATTTCTTAAAGAAGATGCCCGAATAATGAGCTTACTTTTCAGAATGGTTGTTTCGCTGTAAGTAATACTCTCCGGTTCTTCAATATGCTGAATCAATTTTTTGGTCACCACTTTCCCCATCGCCACTGCAGGCTGATGCACCGTCGTAATGGCCGGGTGCATCAACTTACTCACGGGTTCATTACTGAAACCCACCACCATACAATCTTGTGGTACCTGATATCCGGCATCCAGCAAAGCCTGTAATCCGCCCAGGGCAGCCATATCATTCATGCAAAAAAGCATATCGAAAGACTCCTGCCGCTGAATCCACTGCTTGACCAACTCCTGCGACTTATCCAATGTAAGCGGAACTTCTTCGATGTGTAATTTTTCCTCCGTATTGAGTCCATGTTTCCGAAAACTGTTCAGAATCCCCTGAATTCGGGCCCGATAAATACTTGCCTGTATAGGGCCCGTCAGTACCCGCATACTCCCCGAGCTCTGTTGCAACAGGTGGTCACACATTTCCTCCGCTATGGCCTGATCGTTCATTAATACCCTTGTGGTATCCATTTCATCAAAATGACGGTCAAAAAAATACACCGGAATTTTTCTGTCCATCATGCTGGATAAAAAGGCCAAATTATCCCCGGCAAGGGTAGGGGAGATCAGGATACCGTCCACACGGCTGTGCAGCATGGTTTCCAAATTTTTGATTTCCCGCTCACTTTCTTCTTTCGACTGACAAATAATGACATTGAACCCATGCTGATGCGCCTGCTCTTCAATACCCGCAATGACGGTCGAAAAGAAATGCCGAGACAAGTAAGGTACAACCACTCCAATAGTATTACTGCGTTGCTTTCGTAAATTCGCCGCAAGCTGATTCGGCTGGTAATTCATCTGTTCGGCCATCGCCTGCACACGGGCTTTGGTTTTCGCCGCCACCCGATCGTCATTATTCAGTGCCCGCGATACCGTCGAACTGTTAATCGATAACCGTTTGGCAATATCGTGTATGGTTGTTGCTTTGCTCATCGTTGTCTTCTCTCACATATAGGCCTTAAAGATGTGCAGAATTCCATAAAAAAACAATCGATTGCATTTTTTTTGCGTATTTTACCGGAATCATTTGGAATTAAGACTCAATATTGGCTATAATTGCAGTGTAGAAGGAAATTAAAGTGTAAAAAAGCGTCAATTGAACATAACAATCGATTGACATTTAAAAAATATATACCATTATGAAATACGAAAGTAGATATTCCACTAACCCATTAGATTTCAAGCATTACGACACCAAGCGTACGCGTGAGCAATATTTAATCCCACAATTATTTGAAGTGGATGAAATCATGTTGACTTACACCCACGAAGATCGCTTTATTGCCGGTGGAGCATTTCCAATGAGCAAGGCGTTGAAACTGGAAACCATTGAGCCATTGAAAGCTGATTATTTCTTACACCGAAGAGAATTGGGTGTTGTGAATGTTGGTGGAAAAGGAGAGGTTTCTGTGGACGGAGTGGCTTACGTACTGGATTATAAAGAAGCGTTGTACGTTGGTAGCGGCGACAAAGAAGTCATCTTCAAAAGCTTGGATTCGGCAGCACCAGCACAGTTTTACCTGAACTCAACACCTGCTCACCAATCATTCCCAAACAAAAAAATTGGCCGTGAAGATGCTATTCAGATCGAGCTTGGTTCTCCTGAAACAGCGAACCACAGAATGCTTAATAAGCTGATTGTGAATGAAACAGTAGAAACCTGCCAGTTGCAAATGGGAATGACGGCCCTGCAAAATGGAAGCGTTTGGAATACCATGCCGGCGCACGTTCATGACCGCCGTATGGAAGTTTATTTTTACTTTGAAGTACCGGAAGATCAGGCTGTAATGCACTTGATGGGAGAGCAGGAAGAAAGCCGCCATATCTGGATGCACGATAAGCAAGCAGTGATCTCTCCAGCATGGTCGATGCACTCAGGCGCAGGAACCGCAAGCTATACCTTTATCTGGGGAATGGCCGGTGAAAACCTGGATTATGGTGATATGGATATTTTTAAAATCACGGATCTTAAGTAATCCATTTTTTCAGCAATAAAACAATCGATTGTACATTTGAACTAAGATATGAAAAACGCATTTAATTTATCAGGAAAAAGAGCTTTGATCACCGGTGGAACACACGGATTGGGCATGGCAATGGCGACAGGTTTGGCACAGGCAGGTGCAGAGTTGATTATCAACGATGTATTTGAAGACAAATTGGAAGCGGCGCTGAAAACCTACCGTAACGCGGGATTTAAGGCGAGTGCTTATGCATTCGATGTGACCAATGAAGCGCAAGTGAAAGAGTCTATCGCGCGCATCGAAGATGAAATTGGTCCGATTGATATCCTGGTAAACAATGCCGGAATTATCAAAAGGGTTGGTGCTGCAGAAATGGAAGTGTCGGATTTCCGTCAGGTTATTGACATTGATTTGGTAGGTCCGTTTATTTTGTCAAAATTTGTAGGGCAACGCATGATCAAGCGTCAGGCTGGAAAAATCATCAACATTTGTTCCATGATGAGTGAGCTTGGCAGAAACAGCGTATCGGCTTATGCAGCGGCAAAAGGCGGGCTGAAAATGCTTACCCGCAATTTGGCCACTGAGTGGGCGAAACACAATATTCAGGTCAATGGTATTGGTCCAGGTTATTTTGCTACAACGCAAACTGCACCAATCCGCGTAGATGGTCACCCATTCAACGATTTTATCCTGAACAGAACACCTGCGGCACGCTGGGGAGATCCTGAAGATTTGGCCGGCACTGCGGTATTTTTATCTTCACCTGCTTCTAACTTTGTTAATGGTCAGGTCATTTATGTGGATGGCGGGATTCTTGCCACCATCGGAAAACCTCACGGAGAAGAGTAATCGAGCTGATTTTTCATCGATCTATAATTTTTTGATATGCAACAAGTAGCAGAAAAACAAGAGGTACAATCCCTCAGCTCTGATGGAAAATCAGGGAAATATCGCTATCGAATACTGGCCTTATTATTTATGGCCACCACGATCAACTATATGGATCGTAGTATTATCGGTGTATTGGCGCCAACGCTGGAAGGAATCTTCGGGTGGACCAAAACCGATTATGCACAGATCAATATTGCCTTCAAACTTGCCTATGCCATCGGAATGCTCTCGATGGGCGGCATCATTGATAAATTTGGCACCCGCATTGGGTACACGCTTTCTATCGCCATATGGAGTACTTTCGGGATGTTACACTCGATGTTACGTCCTGGTTTCGGACTGATCGGCTTCATTATGGCCCGCTTTGGCCTGGGCTTTGGCGAGGCAGGAAACTTTCCCGCTGCGGTAAAAACCGTTGCCGAGTGGTTTCCTAAAAAGGACCGTGCTTTTGCCACGGGGATTTTCAATGCCGGCTCCAATGTCGGTGCTATTCTTGCGCCAATTGCAGTAGGTTTGATTGTCCTTGAAGATGGTACCAACTGGCAATATTCTTTTCTGGTAACTGGTGCTTTGAGTGCGATATGGGTTGTTTTGTGGATCAAAACCTACAAAAAACCTGAAGAACACACTTCAGTATCCAAAGAGGAACTCGCTTATATTAAGAGTGATACTTCTGCTGAGGAGGAGAAAGTAGAGAAATTGCCGTGGTCAACGGTGGTGAAGAAAAAGCAAACCTGGGCTTTTGCTGTCGGTAAAATGACCGATGGGGTTTGGTTCTTTTTTATGTTCTGGAGTGGTATGTTTTTCAAAGATACCTTCGGGGTAAGTATTAAAGAGTTGGGTGCCGCCTTGGTATTGGTTTATGTTTTTGCTGATTTGGGATCTATTGGTGGTGGCTACCTGCCGAAGTTTTTTATCAACAGAAACTGGTCACTGAATGCCGCACGAAAAACCTCCATGCTGATTTGCGCACTGTGCATTGTTCCTGTGGTTTTTGCCACCCTTACCGATAACCAGTGGATTGCTGCGATTTTGATTGCACTTGCTTCTGGAGGTCATCAGGCATGGTCTGCAAACCTGTTTACTGTCGCTTCAGACACCATGCCTAAAGCAGCTACCGCTTCGGTCGTTGGCTTTGGCGGAATGGTAGGGGCTGTAACAGGTATGGTCATTGACTTCTTCCTCGGGCACTATCTGGATGCTTTTGGCTCAAACGCCTATTTCTGGATGTTCCTTGTGGCAGGCTGCTCTTACCTGATCATTCTTGGCATTATCCACCTGATGTTGCCTAAGCTTGAAGAAGCAAAATTTTAATTTGATACGTTGAATGTATTTATAATTGGTAGAGAGGGGACTTTGGTCCCCTTTTTTTATGCTTCAATGGCTATTCACACCATTTACCCCGAAAAGAGAAGCGGTCTGGCAAACACCGGTAGCCACCACTATGTCCAAAATCGATCTTCGGTCTACTATAAGCCTACTGAGCAACAGCCTATTGGCAGATCAGGAAGTCAAATTCCCTGAGGTATACATTATTCAACACACCATTTACCCCGAAAAATCTTCCGAATTATCCCAAAATACCCTCTTATTGATAAGCTGCTAATACACAGGAGTATACTTATATCATAGATCAGCACACAAGACAGATCGCCCAATATGCGATCCTCAAAAATTGAAAATTTGAGACCATAGAACCCTTATCGGTAAAATGTACATACCATTTACCCCGAAATGCTTGATAATTAAGACGGAACAAACCAGCAGCTCATCAGTATTCACACCAATTACCCCGAAGAGGTCGCAAAGGGAATCATCATCAAACACACCATTTACCCCGAAAAAGTATTCCTGTAAAGCATGTCAAATGGCTGTTTAGCAAAAGCTTTTAAGAAAAATAACCCCTAAAAAGCGGCTATACTGAAAATAAGGGAAGATTCATTGCTGCAATTTTAAATTGAACACACCATTTACCCCGAAAATGGTTGCGCTGTTGATCGTCACAAATAGGGTTTTGACATCAAAGACTTACTTTATTCACACCATTTACCCCGAAGAGATCGCATTTTATCAGCACATCAAACACACCATTTACCCCGAAAAAAGGCGCACTAAATGGATTCGTTTTTCAAGAGTTTCCCTTGATGTTATATTGTATTGCTTATTATTATTTAATGGTCTTAAACTTTAAAAAATCAATCCTCCTGATTTAAGAGATTATTTATTATTTAATCTATTATAAACTAAGCAGTTTGTAACTGACTTATTTATAGCTTTTTATAGACTTATGACATACCATTTAGCCCAACTAAACACACCATTTACCCCGAAGGTCAAATATTTGACATACCATTTACCCCAATTAAACATACCAATTGCCCCATTGACGACGCACCATTTACCCCGAAGGCGTACCATTTACCCCGAAAATGAATAATATTCATACCCAAAACCCCGAAAATTTCGGTTAAACTTGCCCGATTCCCCGAATAAATTTATACTTTTAAGGGTTAGCAAAGAAATATGGAAGATTTTTTAATTGTCAAGAGTCGTAAATTTGCCACCTCCTCAAATCAGATAAGCCTTTCAAAGGTGCAGGAGCGTGCGTTGAACCTGATTTCCAAAAAGATCAATGACAAGGATTACGCAAGGCTGGAGAGTGATTTGCCGGAGCTTAGTCAGACTACCCTTGAACTGACCGAGAGCGAGAGTGGCAAGGAACTGAAGGCATTGCGGGATATGGCGCGTTACGACTATATTGTATCGGTGAACGTCTCGGACCTCACGGAGTCGGCCAAGCCTTCAGGGGACGAGTATAAGCAAATTTTAAGCAAGCTGATGGAGCTTCCACAGTTTCAGGTGACTTTTCTTGACGGTCAGACCTTATTCTCTGGTTCCGCTTTTCCCTGGGTAAAATGTAAACTGAACGATTCGATGGAGTTCGATTCCTTTTCCACGGCGAAAATCAAGGTTGCAGGACCACTGGCGATTCATTTTATTTCAGATCACTGGAAAGGCAAGGGCAGAGGCGGATTTATTGCATTCCAGAACAGCCGAACATTCTTTTTTAATGTCAGCTACAGCCACCGCTTGTACGATCTGTTGCTGTCGGTTTGGAACTGGAATATTGAAGGGCCACAGACGGTCGCTTTCGATATTCAGGAGTTCTCTTACCGTATAGCGCCGAATGTTTATCGGCTGAAGAAAAACCGAAAAGGGGAGGCCGTTCCCAAGATCGAGATCTTTTCGAATATCAAAACTTATCCAGTAGATTACTCCCTTTTCAAACGCAAGGCACTTGTGCCTGCGATTAACGATATCAATAATTCCCCTTCCTGCGATATTTATCTTGAAGAGAACTTTCAGGTCAAGCGGGTAGGGCGGTCGATTTCGAAAATCATGATTACTTTTGGCAAGAAAAAACACCTGGCCAATAATGAGAAAATTTACCTGAATGCAGACGATCCTGTGGATATTATCCTGACCAAGCTGCGCAAAGATATTTTCTATTCCAATCAGGAGGATTACGATGCTGATCGTCAGAAAGTCATTGAGATGACCACCGGGATGAGTCCTGAAGTGGTGCAGTCGGCACTGAAGAAAATGGCGGGGAAAAACCGGATAAAATATCCGCTGGCTTATTTTGAAAAGGTTCTCAAGAATGAAAAAACTAATGGCGCACAAACGGCCTTTGCCTTCCCAGCAAATACAGCGGTAAGTCAGGAGCAACGTCCGAAACAGTCGGCCATTGCAAAAAATCAGCAATCAATTCGCAAAGAAGAAACGGACCAGTTTGTGGTGCGGGAGATTGAGTTGTTGAATCAGCAGATTCGCCAGCGATATTTCGACCGTTTTGCTTTCGATAAAGAAATGGTAGACAACTGGCTGGCACAGGCGAGTGCCTATGAAAAGAAAACTTATCAGCAGGAACAGTTTGATGGCATGGCTCTTTCCTTTTATAAGCGCTTTTTGGTCCTTGAAAATGGCAGTGCTCACGAGTGCATGGCCATTAACCTGAGGGCACGCCGGGAGGTGCTGGAGCATTTTATTATGAACAGTCAGGGGACAACGGACAAAGACGTTTTAGCCTTTATTGAGAAGGTTGTGCCACTGCTCGAGGCCATTGATCAATAATGTTTACAGGTTCTTGCTCGACCCAAAACGACCACAAGAATTTTAATGGTCTACCGTTTGGGCAGATTCACTCAGGTTTTTGCCAACTGCCTAAGCTGTGGATAAAAATAAGAGGAAATTATTGAAAAGCTTTTCTATTTTTATAACAAGATTAATCACAGGAAGACGATCTGATTGATCAGATTTTGATCGCTTAGGCGGTACGCCATTTTTTTAAATTCAGCTTTTGAAGCATACCCAATATTTAACCCAACTTTTTTACGGATGAAAAATCTCCTTTTTATTTTAGCATTGCTGCTTTCTTCCTCCGGTGTTTATGGGCAGGTGAACCCTTCCAAAATTCAGGTTTTCAAAACGGTCGATTCGGTGGCGTTGGAAATGCATATTTTCAAACCGAAACAGCAGACACCTTCCGCCTCGGCCATTGTGCTCTATTTTGGCGGAGGCTGGCGGGTGGGAAGCCCTTCGGCGATGTACCCACAGGCGAAGTATTTTACTGATCGGGGCATGACGGTTTTTTGTCCGCAATATCGTACTCGATTGACTAATCATACCACCATTTATGAATGTATTCAGGATGCGCAGGATGCTTTTATTTGGGTACACCAACATGCTAAAGGGTTTCAGATCGACAAAAACAAAATATTGGCAGGCGGAGGCTCTGCGGGTGGGCATTTGGCAGCTAACCTGATGTTTGCTCCCTCATTGTCGGAGCAAAAAGAGGCTGTTCCTGCACCCAAAGCTTTAGTCTTGTTCAATCCTGTACTTGACGTCAGTGCGCAGGGGTATGGCAATCCTGCCATTGTTCGGGAACTGAAATCAACACCTTATCAATGGGATCAATTTTCGCCCTTGCATCAAATAACCGTAGATTTTTGCCCGACACTGATTATGAATGGAGATCAGGATCAGGTCACCGCACTGGCAAGGGCAAAATCCTTTCAAGCCGTTATGCAAGAAAAAGGGAATGATTGCGAGCTATCGGTTTTTAAAGGTGGGGTACACGGCTTTTTCAATTATGGCTTTGCCCAAACCAAGAAGTACAAGCCAGGGACGAAAAATCGCTACTTTTATGAGACGCTGCAAGCGGCCGATGATTTTTTAGTTCAGCATGGATTTCTCGAAGCTGCCGACCCCATACTGATTCCAGCGGATGCCTTGTATCCCGTTGCGCAACAATAGGCTGTTGCGACGTTATTGGAGAAGCCAATGTTTTGGCACTATTATCTATCGGGCGTGTCGCTATGATTGGTAGGGGATGAGGCCGTTGGTCTGGGTGTAGCCTGTCGAAAATATGCCATTAGCTTATCCAAAAACATCATTTTTAGTGCCGTAGGGACGTTGCATGCAACGTCCGTACCGTGAGGTACAAAAATACTCGACAGCCCAGTCTGGGTGACACCCACTAAAATAGATTGCCTTTCGCCTGTCGAAAATCGAACATCACAAATCGGATATTGATTATTTTTTATTGTCCACAGATGACACAGATTTCCACAGATTATTTTTTTCACGTTATTCTGGTCGTAGGCTCAACCTATCGCGAGCCTCCCTCTCGTGATAGCAATGCTAATAATCCACCAAGCACTATCGCACAACCATTTCCACAAGTTATAACACCTCATTAACCATGGAATGAATTCCATGTCTATTACAAAAAGGCCTTTCAGGACTGCTGTGCCAAAGGTACATTTGGTAATAGCTGCGGGTTTTAACCCGTAGCACATAATGACCATTGCCCCCCAATCCTCAACCCAAAAGGATAATAATTCGAGGCGGAGATCAGGTCGCCATGTTCACCAACGGTGGTCATTTTATCCGTAGAGACAGCCAACACATTCCCGAGGTGATTGCTGTACTCATACTGTCGGTTACCGTGGGTGAATTGCCCATCGGTATCGAGCACCTTCACCATCCCAATCCGCTGACTGCCGTAAATCGGCATTTCTTTCAGCGCACCCGACTGGTCATAGACCGCCATGGTATTACCGGAAGCGTCTCGGATGTAGATGCTACTTTGTCCATTATGTTGTTTAGATACCCGGTTGCCCGAGGCATCATAGGCGTAGGTGGCGTTTCCACTGGCCTATATGAAATAGAAACATTACTCAGGTTTAGCTTTCCATATTTCTTTCTTATTTTTTGACTCTAAACAGAATGCCCCCTCATCATCCCAAAAAGATCGACCTAAACACCTGTCAAAGAACATATAATTTGGCTTAGGATTCACTAATATTTTTTCTACAACAATTCCTGATTCCATATTTTTAAAAACGGCTGAAATTTTTGAAACACCAAAATCGAGTTCTAAATAAATATTGGCTTGCCACAAATCACCTAAACTTAATGCTTCGTTACCCCACTTTGACCTATACTTAACGCCATCCGATAGTGTTTGTAAATAAGCCTCTTCAAAAAAATTGTTTGAAACACTAAATTTTTCACATAAAATGCTTATCCCATCTCTTAAGCTTTTCAGAATCAGTTTCTTTTTTTCCATTTCAGGAGATTTATAATAATACTCAAAGTCAAACACTTTAAATATTGTTATTACTCCCTTTAAATCTTCGATATAGCCATCTATCTCCTCATCGTCAATCAATTCAATTACAAATCGCCAAATATCTTCTGTCTCAAAACCTGTAAGATTGGAATTAAAGGAGGTCTCTACAACAGAAGATTCAATGTTAAATTCTTTCCTGTTTTCTGAGAAAGCTTGTATAATTATATCTTTAAATTCCATATTTTCTAATTTTCTTTTGTAGGTCTTGGTCTATCCTGCTTTCGCATTCTTCTTCCTGTTTTCTCAAAATAATCATCAACATATTGCTGTTCTTTATCCAATGCTTTTTGTCGACTTCCTTGGCCATCAAACCTATCCAAAATTTCATATGTGTAATGACCTTTAAAGGGATCAGATTCCTCCCCCTCGTTATACTCTCTAATTTGTTGATCTGGCCTCGGATTTCCTAATTTACTTGTTCCTGGAATAGTTTTTTTCTTATAATCAGGTTGGCCTGAAATACCATATTTTAAAGTCTCTCCTGTTTTGCTATTATAAATTCTATAAACTATCTGAGGACCATCAGATTCAGCAATGTTGCCATGGCCTATCGAAATTCTTTTGTCATATCTTCCATATAACCTTTCTCCAAGCTCTAAATATCGGTCATGCAAACCTGGGTCTGATTGACCATTTCGAACTAAGAATTCTAAATACTGATACTCCTGTTGCTCTTTTGTAAAAACATCATTTGATCCAGCTGTAATAGGCGTAATGACATATACTATTGTTCCAAATAGCGCACCTCCAAGCCTCAAAGTTCCTTTTAGAAGAGGGGAACCTCCCTTAATAATTTGCCCCCCGGGCCCTATCAAAGTATTACTTCTCTGGACAGTGGTCCTTACTATTTTCGTACCGACTTCCTTTCCTGTTTTCGTAATAGCTTCAACCCCCTCTGCACCATCTAAATCAATATTAACTATAGGGCTATTACTCGCAAACTGATACGGCGTCAACATCGGATAACTCTTCGTCAACGGATCCACACTCAAGAACTTCCCGAGCGCAGGATTATACAACCTGAATCCATAATCCTGAATCAGTTGGCTATTGGAGAAATTTCGATCGTCCTCTTTGCCATTAAACCCATATCGATAATCCCCCGAATTCATACTCCGATCCCCAATCCTCAACCCAAAAGGATAATAATTCGAGGCGGAGATCAGGTCGCCATGTTCACCAACGGCGGTCATTTTATCCGTAGAGACAGCCAACACATTCCCGAGGTGGTTGCTGTACTCATACTGTCGGTTACCGTGGGTGAATTGACCATCGGTATCGAGCGCCTTCACCATCCCAATCCGCTGACTGCCGTAAATCGGCATTTCTTTCAGCGCACCCGACTGGTCATAGACCGCCATGGTATTGCCGGAAGCGTCACGGATGTAGATGCTACTTTGTCCATGATGTTGTTTAGATACCCGGTTGCCCGTGGCGTCATAGGCGTAGGTGGCGTTTCCACTGGCCTTGGAATTACACAATAAATTATATCAGGTTCACCTCTAAATCAGAGGTGAGATAATTCAAAAGGACAGCCAATTTACCAATTATTCCAAATTATTAGTAAAATCGGAAATAGAGCAGTTCCTGCAAAAGACAATAAAAGAAAGTAAAAAGTCATTCTAAAGTTTTTACTCATGACTCGTAATTTATTATCCTCTGATTCCATGACTTCTATTTTCCAAAAAACCGATATAGTCGGAGTTTTATTTCCATCCAAATCAAATGATTCAAAACTTTTATACTTTTCGTATATCTCATTGTGACATTTTTCAATATATTTCACAGATACTCTTGCTTGGATACCAAAAAGAACCATATAAAGAGGAAAAGTCATTAATCCGAAATACGCTACTAAATTGTTAATTGTTAGGCATAAAAGACTACAAATCGCCCAATATGGTGCAAGTATTTTAACAATGTCGATTTTACTGAATATATTGTTTTTATAATTCATTTATCGTGGTTTCAATATTTTTATATTGCTCTTTTGCTCTATTTAACTCATTTTGAGCTGAATGGAGCTCCTGTCCATATCTTTGAAGATGTTCTTCCCCTCTCTTTATTACGCTTGATCATTCTTCAAATCTCATATTATATCTATTTTTCCCATCTCCAAACCTTGATTTCCAATCATTAACAAGATCTCTTTGCCTATTGAATTGCTCTGTTTTATTTTGTACATGTCGCTCTAAATCTCCATAAATACTTTTTCTGATATTATCTAATTGACCTACTAATTCAGTTTTATACTTCGAAATTTTTGCTTTATCAGTAATGGGCTTAATTTTTGTTACTGACTCATAGCCAGATATAGTGAATGGCATAAGCATACCAATAGCACCACCAACCTGTATATTAACTCCATAATATTGCCCTGATTTTACTGGTCCTACAGATACATCAGCACCAAAAGCATTAAATCCTCCAGAGGCAGAATAACCTTCACCTGCAGCATCCAATGGGTCTTTCATAGTTGGAAAAACAGTTATGGAAAGTGAACTTGAATAGGAAATATTTGATTCAGAGCCATAACCCG